>JAUYDS010000012.1 GCA_030691735.1 Candidatus Aminicenantota bacterium | reverse complement strand
GTGGCGATGAAGTCCGGATGTCCGGCCTCGAGCAGATCGACGATCTTATCGTCGAGGTTGGAGTTATGGTTCCACATCCGCTCCCGGTCGCAGAGGATGCCGATGTTGAGCTTGATCGACGCGGTCAATCCCTGGACCAGGATGTTGGATTTGAGCTTGGGGGCGTAGACGAGGAAGTCGTTGTCGACGATGTCCCGGCCGGTCTTTATTTTTTTGTGGACGACGCCTTTGGGGAGGGCGACGGTCGTCCGTTTGCCCTCCTCGATCGGGATGAGCCGGAATCCGAGCTTTTTTTTGAGCTTGTAATAGCCGGCCCGCCGGAACATCCGCGACGTCGGGATCGCCGCCCCGCATTTCTCGGCCACGGTTATAGGGCCGACCTCCGGCCGGCTTTTCAGCGCCCGGACCAGCCCCTCCAGGAATTCGGGCCGCGTATAAGCGGAGGGCGCGACCCTCGCATGGGCCATGACCACGTTGGGCTTGATCGTCACCCGGCCTTTGACGCGGTCCGCTAGGGCCAGCTCGTCGAGGCCTTCCCGGACAATCTTTTCGATCGCGGCGGGATCGTAAACGGGCGCCCGGCGCAGGATCACTCTCGGCTTGCTCATGTCCCTTCTTCCAATTCTCAGATTAGGTCCACATGCCGCCTGTGAACCTAATCGATTCCGGCCAAGTATATATGCAGGGATTCCGGTATTTCAACAATTATCTGGGGCGAAGGTAGGTGGCAATAATAATCCCCCCACACCCCCCTTTAGAAAAGGGGGGGAGAAGGGGGGATTATGGTTAGTGTCCCCGGAATCATATCGAAACGGCGGAGTCGATAATAACGTATAATAAAATATGAGCCGACGGGAAAGCATAGAATATAATCCCCCCATACCCCCCTTTACTAAAGGGGGGAGAAGGGGGATTAGAAGGTCTAAGACATGAAAAGAACTTTAGGAAAATCGCGCTTTATTGGGACTATCATCCTGTTTCTGTTGATCTTCGCGTCCGCGCCCAACGCCCGGCCGGAAGAGGGGATGTGGACCTTCGACAATCCGCCGCTCAAGCTGTGGAAGGAAAAATACGGCTTCACCCCTCCGGCGGGATGGCTGGACCACATCCGGCAGGCCAGCGTCCGGTTCAACGACGGCGGCTCCGGCTCGTTCGTCAGCCCGAACGGCCTCGTCCTGACCAACCACCACGTCGCTCTCGGACAGCTCCAAAAGATGTCTACGGACAAAAAGGACTACGTCAAGGACGGTTTCCTGGCCCGGACGCCGGCCCAGGAGATCAAATGCGCCGACCTGGAACTGAACGTTCTCGTTTCGACGGAGAACGTGACCGAGCGGGTCCTAGCCGCGGTCAATAAAGCCCCGGACGAGAAGAAGGCGCTCGAAGCCCGCCGTGCGGAGATCGCCAAGATCGAAAAGGACAGCCTCGACGCGACGGGATTCCGGTCCAATGTCGTTACACTCTACAGCGGCGGCGAGTATTGGCTGTACCGCTACAAGAAATACACCGACGTCCGGCTGGTCTTCGCGCCGGAGAACCAGATCGCCTTCTTCGGCGGCGACCCCGACAACTTCACCTATCCCCGCTATGACATCGATTTCACTCTCTTCCGCGTCTACGAGAACGACAAGCCCGTCGCGAGCAAGCATTTCCTGAAGTGGAATTCGAAGGGCGCGGCCGAGAACGACCTGGTCTTCGTCTCGGGGCACCCGGGCTCGACCGACCGGATGCAGACGCTCGCCCAACTGGAGTTCCAGCGCGACCACATGTATCCGTGGTATTTCAAATATATCAACAGGCGCCTCGACGTTCTCCGGCGCTACTCCGCGCGCGGGGCCGAGCAGACCCGCCAGGCCATGGGCCAGATCTTCGGCCTGGAGAACGGCCTTAAGGCCTTGACCGGCGAGTACAACGGCCTTCTCGACAAAGCTCTCATGGAAAAGAGGAGGAAAGAAGAAAACGAATTCCGGGCCCTCATCGGCAAGAACGCGGAATGGAGAAAGGCTTATGGAAAAACCTGGGACGAGATCGCCCGGGCCCAGGGCGAATTCGCCGGCTTTTTCAAGCCATACATGTACCAGACTCTGAGGAACCAGCTCGCGGGATTCGCCAATCAGATCGTCAAATACGTCGCCGAGGTGAAAAAACCGGACGGGGAGCGTCTGCCCGGATATCACGATTCCGAGCTCGACGAGCTGAAGTTCTATCTGTTCTCTCCGGCCCCGATCTATCCGGAACTCGAGGAGGCCTTACTTGCCGACGGCCTCCAGGCGTCCCTGGACGAGCTGGGGCCGAACGATCCCTTCATCAAGATCGTACTCGGCGGCAAATCCCCCGCCGATGGTGCCAAGGATCTCGTCACCAAGACCAAGCTGAGCGACCCAGCGGTCCGCAAATCCCTGCTCGAAGGCGGAGAGGCCGCCGTCGCGGCCTCCCAGGACCCGCTGATCGTCCTGGCCCGCGCTCTCGATCCCATGAGCCGGGCCATGAGAAAGCGCTTCGAGAACGCCGTCGAAAGCGTCGAGAGCGCCGCCGGGGAGAAGATCGGGAAGGCGCGCTTCTCCGCTTATGGAAAAGAAGCCAGCCCCGACGCGACGTTCACCCTCCGCCTGTCCTTCGGAGCGGTCAAAGGGTATCCGATGAACGGGATCAAGGCTCCTTATAAAACCCTGCTCTACGGTCTCTACGAGCGCTTCTACGCCTTCGATAAAAAGCCGCCGTTCGACCTTCCCCTCCTCTACGTCGAACGAAAGGCCAAACTCGACCTTGCGACGCCCGTGAATTTCGTCTGCGCCTGCGACATCATCGGCGGCAATTCCGGCTCACCGGTCATCAACAAGAACGGCGAGATCGTCGGGCTGATCTTCGACGGGAACATCGAAAGCCTGGTCGGAAGGTACGTTTACAACGAAGAGGCCAACCGCGCCGTGGCCGTCCATACGGCGATCATGATCGAGACGCTGCGCAAGATCTACGATGCCGCGCCGCTGGCCGATGAACTGGAAGGAAAGGCGCCTAGAGCGATAAGATAACCAAGGCCGAGGAGTTTAGTATGGTGTATCAGCGATGACTTTAAAAAGTTGTCATTCCGGACTTGATCCGGAATCCAGCTTAAAAAGGCCTGGATTCCCACCTACGTGGGAACG
>JAUYDS010000142.1 GCA_030691735.1 Candidatus Aminicenantota bacterium | reverse complement strand
ACGGCCTCCTTCGCGGCCATCTTTGTGTTCTTGACTTCGATCCGCAGCCGGAATTATCATCTTTACGCGATGGGAGGTATTGATTCCGAGCTTTTTCGGAAGGAATGTCGCGGAGCGCGAAAAAGCAAATCCCTATCCCTCCCGGGGAAGGCTCGGATCCTGGGGTCCGAGCTCTTCCTGAGTTGGCGGGACGGGCTAAGCCCGGAAAAGGCCTCTACTAGACCAGGGCGCCGGAGCCCCGGAGAGATATTCTCATGGGAGCCCGGAATCAGCCCGAAACCTGGAAAAATAGTTGTCGCCGCCGACGCGGGCGGGCATCATCCGCGACGAGGACGTCCCGGCCCATCTGGTCAGGACCCTGGGCAAGTGGCATGCGACCAGGATCGACCGGATGGTCATGGACGTCGTTGAAGCGAGCCTCGCGAACGGCCTCGAGCGGATCGCCATGAGCGACCGGATCATGAAGGCGGTCAAGGAGCTTCGCGATTTCCTCTACGAGAAGGTCTACTTCAGCCCCGAGGCCCGCGAAGAGCTCGCCAAGACGGAAAAGATCATCCGGGACCTCTACGCCCGGGTCCTGGAGCGGCCCGACGACCACGTCAAACCCTACCCCCCCGGGGACTCCATCGAGGTCCGGGCGGCCGACTTCATCGCCGGCATGACCGACAGTTACGCCCTGGCCCTGTACGAAAAGCTCTTCTTCCCGCACGCCTGGCCGATCGTCTGAGACGGGGGCTCCCCGGCCGGTCGGGGCCTTTGCCCGGGGTCCAACGAACGCTTGACATCGTTCCGAAGGCATATCAATATAGGGCGAATGTCCCGGGGGCATGTCCCATCGGCGACATGTTGAAGGAAGGAGAGCATCATGAGATTCCCACGAACGGTCTTCGTCGCGGTCGCCCTGCTCTTTCTCGGCGCGGCCCTGACGCAGGCCCAAGAGAAACAGGAGAAAAAAGAGGCGCCCGTCATCGCCCTGACGGGAGGCACCCTGATCGACGGGAACGGCGGTGCCCCCGTCCCCGACGCGGTCGTCCTCATCCAGGGGCGGAAGATCCTCCAGGCCGGGCCGGCGGCCACGGTCAAGGTCCCGGAGAAGGCTGAGAAGATCGACGTCCGCGGGAAGTCCATCCTGCCGGGCTTCATCGACTGCCACATCCACACCACGTATCCGTTCGACGAGGGGCAATACTTCACGGACACGGATGCTTCGACGACGCTCCGCGCTCTCTACCTGATGAACCTGTATCTCAAGAGCGGCGTCACCTCGGTCAGGGACGTCGGCTCCAACGTGCCGTCCATGCAGGGGCTCGTCGGAGCGCAGGCCGCCGGCTACGTCGATTCGACCAGGCTCTTCGCCTGCGGGGACGTGATCACGGTGACCGGCGGCCACGGCGACGGCCTCAAGGGCACGTCGGCCGTCAACGGGCCGTGGGAATGGCGCAAGGCCGTCCGTCAGATGAACAAGGACGGATTCGGACACATCAAGATCTCTCCCACGTTCACCCTGGAGGAGGCCGCGGCGGCCGTCGATGAGGCCAAGACGCTCGGCATGCGGATCACCGCCCACGGCGGCGGCTTTTCGGACACGACGCCGACGACGATGACTCGCGTCGCCGTCCAGGCCGGCGTCCAGTGCATCGAGCACCTCAACGAGATGGAGGACGACGTCCTCGACCTGATGGCCCAGAAGGGCGTCTACAACGTCCCGACCATGGCCGTTTATCGCAACCTCTACAAGGCGGGCCTGACGCCCCGCGTCCTCGTCGAAAAGCGGCACTGGTCCCAGGCCATGCACGAGACCCTGTTCCGGAAAGCCCGGGAGCGCAGGATCCTGATGGGCATCGGGACGGATTGCGTCATCGATATGAAGCACTATCCGGCGATCTACTTCGACGAATTGAAGTATTTCGTCGAGCTCGGCGTGAGCCCGATGGAGACGATCGTCACGGCGACCAAGAACGGCGCCATTATCCTGGGCAAAGCCGACGAGTTGGGGACGATCGAAGCCGGGAAGCTGGCCGACATCCAGGTCGTCAAGGGCGATCCCCTCAAGTCGTTCGACGTCCTGGGGAACCCCGAGATCGTCATCGTCGACGGGAGGGTCCATCGGTACTAATGGCGGAGGTCCCGCTTCCGGGCCGTCCCGAACGGCGCAAATAGGGCCTTGACATGCCGCTAGCGATTCTAGTAGATTTGGGATATATCATATTAGGATATAGGATTGGGGAGAGGGCTCAAGGGCTTACCGAGCGAAATCCGAGGCGCGGCCCGCACCGCCGCCCGTACGCCGGCGCCCGAGCCCTTGTTTCGAAGGAGGGAGTTTTCATGAACAATGCAATGCAAACGAAGAGGGGGTTGCTGTCGCTCGTCCTCTGCGCCGCGGCCGTTCTCGTGATGGTCGCGGGCGCGTTCCCCCAGGCGACACAGGTCACGCTGGAGGGCACGATCGTGGACGAACAGGGCGACGCCCTGCCCGGAGCGGCGGTCGGCATCCGGAACACGGAGACGGGCTATCTCTACAGCGCCCTGAGCAAATCCAACGGGACCTACGCCGTCTCCGGGATCCAACCGGGGACCTATGAGGTGGAGGTGAAGCTCGCCGGCTTCGCGACCCAGAAGAACACCGGCATGGTCTTCAACGTGGGCGCCCGGCTGACGGTTAACTTCACCCTGAAGCCCTCGACCCTTCAGGTGGAGCTCACGGTGACGGCCGCCGCCCCGATGATCGAGATGTCCAAGTCCGAGGTCTCGAGCGTCGTCGACCGTCAGAAGATTGACGACATCCCGCTCCTCGACAGGAACTTCGCGTCCCTGGTCGTCCTCAAGGCGGGTGTCCAGGAGGACAGCCGGTCGAACGCGATGTCGCGGGGGAACGAAGAGATCCTCCTCGACGGCGTCTCCAACGAATGGGTGGGCACTAACATCACGAGGGCCTCCGTCCCGGCGGACGCCATCGAGGAGTTCCGGGTCCTGACCAACCAGTTCCAGGCCGAATACGGGAACTCGAGCGGCATGATCATGAGCGCTATCACGCGCTCGGGAACGAACACGCTCCGGGGGAGGGCCTCCTTCTTCTACAGGGACCAGGCCTTCGACACCGTGAATTACTTCGTCAACCACGCCTCCTACAAGGGTCCCAAGCTCTCCAAGGACGAGTACGAAAAAACCAAGTTCGACCATTACAATTATTCGGGGTTCCTCGGCGGACCGATCGTCAAGGACAAGGCCCATTTCTTCCTGGCGTATGAAGGGCTCAACCAGAACGCGTATTCGGCGATCACCTCGCCGCTGGTCCCTAACGAGACCATCAAACAGCCGTCGGTCACGAACCAGCTCGTGGCCAAGTTCAACTATCAACTGAACGAGAAGAACCTCCTGACGTTCCGCTACACCCTGAACCGGCTGACCGAAGACAATCAGGGACCGGGCGGATTGTTCACCAAGGAGCTCGCCTTCAAGAACAAGAACAATGTCGACGATTTCCAGGCGAATTGGACCTGGTTCCCGTCGGACAACATGATCAACGAGCTCCGCGTCCTTCATTCCCGCTACGATAGCAACTTAACGGTCCCCGACCCGAACAGGTATTTCATCGCGAGGCCCTCCGGCTATTTCGGCAAGCTGGCCAACGTGCCGCAGACCAGCATCGAGAACCGGACCCAGATCGTGGATAATTTCTCCATGTTCCTCGGGGACCACAACGTCAAGCTGGGTTTCGACTTCTCGAACGTCCCCATCCGCGGCGACATCTGGCAGTACAAGCCGGGCTATTTCATCTTCACGACGGACGCGCCGTTCGACGCGTCCAATTTCGCCACGTACCCGCTGATGTTCTTGTACAACAGCGGGGATACCAAGTTCAATTCTCCCTACACGGAGGCTGCCCTCTTCGCCCAGGACACCTGGAAGGTCGTCCCCCGGCTCACCTTGAACCTCGGGTTCCGGTACAACTACTACAAGTGCGAAGGCCTGGATATCAAGAACGGGGACATCCGGAACCTCAACCCCAGATTCGGCTTCAGCTATGACCTCTCCGGCGACGGGAAAACGGCCCTCCGCGGCGGGATCGGGACGTTCTCGGCCAATCCCATGCTGAACAGCGGGCTCCTGGCCTATTTCATGAACCAGATCCACATCCAGACCCTCATCTTCCCGAACTACCCGGACCCCTTCCAGCCCAACCCCTTCTTCCCCTCCATCCCGGGTTCAATGGCTCTGGCCGAATATAAAGGCAAACAGAACGCCATCGCCCCCTACAGCCTCCAGTCCACCCTTGGCGTGGAACGGGCTCTCCTCAAGGATCTCTCGGTGGCGGCCGACCTGATCTGGACCAAAGGATACCGCCTCTCCAGGTACGAGAACGAGAACCCCGTCATCCCGGGGACGTCCTACGTGCGGCCCGATATGAGCAAGGGCGACGTCTGGGTCATCACGGACGGCGGGAAAAGCGATTACAAGGCCCTTTACCTCACCGTCAACAAGCGCTATTCTCACGGTTGGTCCCTCGAGGCTTCCTACACGCTATCCACTTCCAAGGCCGACGTCGAGACCGAGCAGACGATGCCTCACACCTACGACCCCAACGCCTGGGTCACGCAGTACGGCCCGACCAATCGGGACGCGCGGCACAGGCTGGCCGTGACGGCAATCGTCGATCTGCCGCTGGGATTCCAGCTGAGCGGGCTCCTTTATTACAGGTCCAAGTTGCCCTGGAACGCCATCTATCCGACCGACGTGAACAAGGATAACCTCGTCGAGGATTACGTGGACACGTACAGGAATTCCCGCCGGGGATTCGACCAGTTTTCCCTGAACGCCAGGGTCTCCAAGTACATCAACATCAGCCGTCTCAGGCTCCAGCTCTTCGGCGAGTTCTACAACCTGACGAATCAGGCGAACTTCGGCGACATCTTCAATAAATACGGATTGCCCGGGTTCGGCGATCCCACGACCGGCGGCAACCCGCGCCTCATCCAGCTGGGCGTCCGTATCGATTTCTAGGAAGTCGGAACAAGATCCCGGGACGGGGGGAAATTCTCAGGAATGAGGGTTTTCCCCCTTTCTTTATCCGGGGAAAACGGGCATACTGTCTTTCCATGAGAACGAAGCGATCGAGGAGGCTGGCCCTATCCCTGGTCCTTCTGTTCCTCGGCGCCGCCGGCGCCGCGCCCGGCCGTTGCGCCGCCCCGCAGGGGCCTCCGGCGAGGGAACCGCTGAGCGAAGCGTCCAGGCAATGGCTGGACGAGGTCGTCCCCTACATCATCACCCCTGCCGAAAAAGAGGTCTTTTTGCGGCTCGGGACGGAGAAGGAGAGGGGGGAATTCATCGAAGGCTTCTGGAAGAAAAGGGATCCGGACCCTGTCACGCCGGAGAACGAGGCCAAGCTCGAGTATTACCGGCGGATCGCCCAGACCAACAAGCTCTTCTCGACCTCGGGCATCTCGGGATGGCGCACCGATCGGGGCAGGATCTACATCCTCCTGGGGCCGCCCAAAGAGGTCCAGAGGGATTTCGGCTCCCAGGGCTCCGGCCTTTCCGCATTCACGGGGCCGAAGGAGACCTGGCAATACTGGGACCTCCCCAACCCCAAGCTGCCCTACAACATGGAATTCGTCTTCGTGGACCGGTTCGGGACCGGGAGCTACGTCCTTGACCAGAGCTTCCGGGCTGACCGGGGAAGGAACGCGCTCCTCGACGCGGCCAGCGTCACGTTCCAGTTCGACGCCCTGGAAAACCTGTCCGAAGCGTTGAAAAACCCCTTCGAGAACCTGGGGAACCTCAAGGGCGTCATCACGGCCGAGGTCGATTATGACCTCGTTCCCTTCCGCTGGGACGTGTTCGCGTTCAAAGGCACCCCCAAAAACGATTTCCTGCCCATGCTCGTCGAGGTCCCTTACGCCTCCATCCCGGTGAAAAAGGGAGAGGGGGCCGACCTCATCTCGCTCAATCTCACGGTGAACGTGAGCGACGCCCTGGGCCGGATCGTCTTCGGGACGAGCCGGGACGTCAATTTCCGGAGGACGGCCGCCGAAACGGCATCTTCCGGGGATCGGAGCCTGGACCTGCAGGCTTCCCTTTTCCTCGAACCGGCCGTTTATACGTTCCACCTCCGCGTCCTCGACAACTACAGTGGCAAGATGGGGACCTCGCACCGGGAGGTCCGGGTCCCGGAACTCGATTCCGGAGAACTCGCGTTGAGCGACCTCGTCCTATCGCCGACGCCGATCGAAGAGCTGCGGCCCGCGGGGGGGAAGGCGGGCGCGGGCCCGCTTCCGGGCATCAGTCTTGCCGGGACCTCTTCCGATATAGGTTCCGGCGATGAATTGAACCTCTATTTGGAGGTTTACGGCCTGTCCCTCGATCCGGCCACCGGCCTCGGGCGGTTCGCGGCCGAATATTTCCTGATGCAGGACGGGAAGACGCTGTCCCGGATCCCCGCCTCCCAGACCCCGCCCGCGCCGGAACGTGACTGTCGCCTCCGGAGTTCTTTCAGGCTCAAGGACCTCAAGCCCGGCGACTATGTCCTGCGGGCAAAGATCACGGACGGCGTATCAGGGAGTACGGCCTGGAAAGAAAGACCGTTCCATGTTTCAGAATGACCTGTCGAACACGCACGGATAAGGAGGTTGACATGACGACCGAGGTCAGGCGTCCCCGCGCCATTTTCATATCCGTCCTTGTGCTCCTGAGCCTTTTCCTCCCAGCCCTCGCCGCCGGGCAGGAAGGGATCATCAAGGGCTTCGTCGGCGACAGCGCCGGCAATCCGCTCAAGGACGCCAGGATCACCCTCTCGGACATTAAGAGCGGGAACCGGTATTCGTTCAAGTCGGGAAAGGACGGGAAGATCTTCAAGGTCGGGATCCCCCCGGCCGAATATAAGCTGAGCGTCGAGCTCGAAGGCTACAAGCCCTACGAACAGCCGGTCACGGTCTCCTTCGGTGAACAGCACATCCTGAGCGTTACGCTCGAAAAGATCCCCCCGAAGATCGACGAGGACAAGGATTTCCTGGAAGGGGTGGCCTTTTTCAAGCAGGCCCAGTACGCCCAGGCCTTCGAGAGCTTCGAAAAAGTGACGGCACGGTTCCCCGACAGCGCCGAGGCACATTATAACCTCGGTGTCAGCGCCGTTCGCGACGGCCGGAAGGACAAGGGCCTCGCGTCCCTGGAGACCGCCGTCCGGCTCATGCCGGACATGGTCGAAGCCTATTTTGTCCTGGGAGAAGAGTATTTCGCCAGGGGGGACAAGGACAAGGCCAAGGCGGCCTTCGACGGGGCCATCGCCCTGCAGCCATCGAACCCTAAGGCCCATTACAACCTGGGGATCATTTACTATAAGTCCGGCATGCTGGACGAGGCCTTGGGCTCGTTCAAGAAGGTCACGGACCTCGATCCCGGCTTTTCCTCGGCCTACTACCAGGCCGGCCTGATCCACGTGGGCAAGGGCGAGTTCGCGGCGGCCGTCGCCTGCTTCGAGAAGTTCCTCGAGGTCGAGCCCGACGCGCCGGAAGCCGGCCGGGTCAAGGCCATGATCGAAGAGCTCAAGAAGCAGATCAAGGAATAACATCAGACGCCTCGAACGGGCGCAACCAGGAGGAGACACATGAAACGCAGGATCACCGTGCTTTTCGCGGCGCTCGCCGCGCT
Organism: Candidatus Aminicenantota bacterium; assembly: GCA_030691735.1. GTDB lineage: Bacteria > Acidobacteriota > Aminicenantia > Aminicenantales > UBA4085 > JAPKZI01. The sequence goes on along the minus strand of JAUYDS010000142.1, from coordinate 15,405 downwards.
CACGCTCGCGCTGTCGCCGGCCCTCGCGGCGAAGAAAGAGCCCCGGATCGATCCCAAGGATTTTTCCGCGTTCGTCCTGAAGACCCTGGCCGAATGGAAGGTCCCCGGCGTGGGCATCGCCGTCGTCAAGGGGGAGAAAATCATCCTCGCCGAGGGCTACGGCCTCAGGGACGTTCCGAACAAGCTTCCGGTGACGCCCCGGACGATCTTCGCCATCGGCTCGTCATCCAAGGCCTTCACGGCCACGGCCCTGGGAATCCTGATGGACGAGGGCAAGCTGGATTGGGACAAGCGAGTCCGGGATTACCTTCCCACGTTCCGGCTCCAGGACGAATCCGCCGCGGCCCAGATGACTCCGCGCGATCTGCTCTGCCATCGATCGGGGCTTGCCCGGCACGACCTCGCCTGGATAGGATCCGCGTTCTCCCGGAAGGAACTCTTCGACCGGATGCGCTTCCTGGAACCCAATGCCGATTTCAGGTCGATCTTCCAGTACAACAATTTCATGTTCATGACGGCGGGCCACCTCGCCGGAGAAGTCACGGGCTCGACCTGGGAGGACGTCGTCCGGACCCGTATTTTCGAGCCTCTGGGTATGAAGGACAGCTACTTCCCGGTCGAGGAATCCCGGAAGAAGCCGGACGTCTCGTTTCCTTACGGGGAGAAGGAGGATAAGGCCATCGAGCTCCCGTTCCGGAACCTCGACGCCATGGGACCGGCCGGTTCCATCAACTCCAACGTCCTGGACATGGCCCAATGGGTCCTGCTCAATCTCAATAAGGGCAAGACGGGGGACAAGCAGGTCATTTCGGAAGCCAGACTGGCCGAGATCCACTCGCCCCAGATGGTTATCCAGGAGAGCGCGTTCCGTATCCTCGAGAAATTCCCCGAGATGTTCACCTCGAGCTACGGCCTGGGCTGGATCATTACCCAGTATCGGGGCCATACCTGGATCCATCACGGCGGGAACGTCGACGGCTTCACCGCCTTCGTGACCTTCTTCCCCCGGGACGACATCGGGGTCGTGGTGCTGAGCAACATGAACGGGTCGTTCGTTCCCGAGATCATCGCCCTCAACGTCGCTGACCGGCTCCTGGGGCTCGACCAGGTTCCCTGGAGCGGGCGGTACATGGAGATCCGGGACAAGGGCAAGGCCCAATCCGAGAAGCGCAAGGCCGAGGCCGACAAGGACCGGAAGACGGGCACCCGGCCCTCCCATCCGCTCGAGGATTACGCCGGGGAGTACGTTCACCCGGCCTACGGACCGCTCGCGGTTCTGAAGGACGGGGACGGCCTCCGGATGACGCGCAACGGGATGACGTTCACGGCGACCCATTATCACTACGACGTCTTCGATATCTCGACCGAAGCCATCGGGACGAAGTTGACGTTCAAGGCATCGTTCGCCCTCGACCTCAAGGGGAGCGTAGCCTCGGTGTCCGTTCCCTTCGGGCTCGAGGCCGGCGTCAAGGATATCGTCTTCACACGGACGCCGGACAAGCCCGCCGGGGGGCAGGCCCCGGCCAAGTAGGGCGCGACTAAAAAAAAGGGCCCGGCGGCCGCCCCTTCGTGGAGCGGGCACCGGGCCCCGTTCGTTATCGTCGCGATCGCGGGTCCGCTCAGACTCGTTTGAGCTTCTTCAGGAACGCCGGATCGACGTCGAGCCCGAGCCCCGGAAGCTCCGGCAGCGTGATCTCGCCACTGCTGCTGACCGCCATCCCTCCGACGATCGGGTCCAAGGTGTGGTCCGTGTAGCCGTCGAGGTCGGCGAAGGTGATGTTCCTCTGCGAGGCCACGACGTGGGCGCCGGCCGTGAGGGCGAGCCGGGTCTCGAGCATGCATCCGACCATGCAGCGCATATTGGCCGCGTCGGCGAGGTGGGCGATCCGTATGGAATTCGTCATCCCGCCGGCCTTCATCAGCTTGATGTTGAAATAATCGCAGGCCTCGGCCTTGATCAGTTTCATGGCGTCCTGGGGGAGGAAAAGCGCCTCGTCGGCGCAGACCGGGATGGGGCTCTCGTTCCGAACGGCCTTCAGCCCGGCGATGTCCCAGGCGACCACGGGCTGTTCCACGAACTGGATGTTGAACCTTTCCATCTTCCTGAGGGCGTAGATGGCCTGGGGGACGGTCCAGCCCTGGTTGGCGTCGATCCGGAGGCGGACGTCCTTTCCGATGGCCTCGCGGACGGCCTGGACGCGCTCCGCGTCGAGGTCGGGGTCCAGCCCCACTTTCATCTTGATGTTCTTGTAGCCCTGCGAGGCGTGGGCGCCGGCGCTGGCGGCCATTTTCTCGGGCGTGTCCATACCGGTCGTGATGTCGGTCTCGAAGGTCGCCTTGTCCCCCCCGAGGAGCCGGAAGAGGGGGAGTCCCGCGGCCTTCCCGAGGATGTCCATCAGGGCCATGTCGAACGCGGCGACGATGCTCGGATTGGAATAGACGATATGGCCGATCTCCCCGAGGAGGCTGTCGACCGCCAACGGGTCCTTGCCCTTGATCATCTCCCGGATGCTCCGGGCCATCAGGAGATTGGTGTCCTGGGTGTCCCCGGTGATGGGGGGGAAGGGGCAGGATTCGCCCAGGCCCACGATCCCCGAATCCGTGACGACGCGGACCAGGACGTCGTTGGCCGCGTTCGACACCCCCAGGGAGATCCGGAAAGGCTGTTTCAGCGGGATGTCGAATGCGTAGATCTCGACGTCCTTGATCCGGAGCTTCCCGGCCCCGCTCTCTTCGATCTTCGCGGCGGCGGCGGCCCAGCCGCGCGGCACCTGCGACGCCAGGATGCCGAACCCCAGCGCCTTCAGAAATCCTTTTCTCGAGATGGTCATGATCGATCCTCCTTTATTTTGCTTTTCGAATGCGGTCCCAGAAGCCGGGGGCGAGGGCACGGCGGCCCGCGGGACTAAGAGAGGCCTCGGCCGCCAGTCCGGTCAGGCTCTTGAGGAAGGCTTTTCGCGTCAGGGGCATTTGACCTCCTGTCCTTTCGCCGGGATGACCGGCAGGACGATTGCCGAGGGATGCTTCGCGTCGTGAAAGACGGTCTGGCGGGCCACCTTCATCTCGGCGTCCATTCCCCACGGGCGGCCCGTGTTGAGGTTGCGGTCGAACTTGGGGAAAGCGGCCGACGCGATGTGGACGCGAAGGCGGTGGCCCTTCTTGATGAGCATCGAGGTCGCCCAGCAGTCGATGGTGTATTCATAGATCTTTCCCGGCTCGATCGGGGAGGGTTTCTCGAGCGATTCCCGGAAGCTCGCCCGGACGACGCCGTCGTTGAGCCGCAGGGCGTAACCGTCAGGATAAACGTCGATGAGCATGGCGTTCCAGTCGGTATCGGGCGCCGAGGAGGAAGCGAACAGCTTGACCGAGAGGGGGCCTGTGATCTCCATGTCCTGCTCGAGGGGCGGCGTCGTATAGACGAGGACGTCCTTCCGCTCGCCGACCGGGCGGTAGTCGTCGGGCCCGCCGACCTGGGCGCTCGAGGGGGGCATGATGAAGGGCGTGGGGTCGGCGGGATCGTAGGCGTAGGCGTCCGGAAGCTCTTTCTTCGGCGGAGCGGGGGACAGCACCCCGTCCCCCGAGAGCGTGTTGGCCTTGCCCCCGGAGTGGAGGTAATACTTCGTCCATTGGGTCGACGGGAGGGGCCATTCGGGCTCGTCGCGCCAGGTGTTGGCGCCCATGACGAACACGCGGACCGGAGACTCCGCGTCCACCCCGTTCGGCGTCCCCTTCAGCCACCTGTCGAACCAGCGGAGGAGGGTCGCCTGGAGGTCGATCTGCGAGGCCGCGCCGAAGTCGAGGATTCCCATCTTGGTGACCGAGTTGATGGCGTGAGGCCACGGCCCGATGAGCATCCTCTGGCCCTTGCGGCCGAGCCGCCGCATGGCCGTGAAGTTCCGGAAGGTGCCCGGCTGGTCGTCGTCGTACCAGCCCGACACGTGGAGGACGGGGATATCCACCCTGTCCCAGTGCCGTTCGTAATCGACCGCCTTCCAGAACTCATCGTAGGCCGGGTGCTCGAAGAGCTTTTTCCAGAGGAGGAGGGGCCGACCCGTGGCGAACTCGTCCATCGTGACGAGGGGGAGCGAGCGGAGGACCCGGTCGATGCCGAGCTCGTGCGAGCTCTGGTTATCGTGGCCCGAGACCATGGTGTACCAATCGATCGAGGGGAGGGTGAGGGCCCCGTACTGGAACGGCAGGTTATAGAAGGGGCCGGGAGGGCTGACGAGGGCGATCATCGTCTTCAGGTGCGGGGGACGGGTGACCGCCGCCATCCACTGGTTCTCGCCGCCGTAGGAGCCGCCCATGGTCCCTACGTTGCCGTCGGACCACGGCTGGGCGGCCGCCCATTCGATCGTATCATAGCCGTCGTCGGCCTCGTCGTGCATGCCGTGGAACGTGCCTTCCGAATCGTGGCGGCCCCGGGAGTCCTCGGCGATATAGACGTAGTCTTTTCCCGCGAAGAAGCGCCCGAAGCCGAACTGGGAGGCGGAGCTCTTCCCGTACGGCGTGCGCAGGACGATCACGGGGAACGTGCCGGGCTTGTCGGGCCGGAAAACGTTGGCCGACAGCGTGATGCCGTCCCGCATCGGAATGCGGACGCCGAGTTCGATCTTGACGGCCGGGGCCGGCGCGGCGGCCGGCTCCTGGGCCGGGACGAGGGACGGCCCCAGGGTGGCCAGGAAAAGGATGACGATCAGGAATAAGGAACGGTTTCCGGAAAGGCTTTTTCGGACCATGTACGCCTCCTGTAACGGACTTTCAGAAAATATAGCCCAGGCCCTCCCCGGATGTCAAGGAACCCGAAATGATATCGATACCCGGGGCGGGGGATATTGTATAATCGCCGGAAGGGACGTTCAAAACCCGTAACGGGGTTTTACGTATGAAACGAGGAAGGAGGTAACTACATGACCCGTCGGAACACGCGTATCTTCGCTCTCATCATCATTCTCGCCATCGGCCTTTCGCCAGCGCTCGCGGCGAAAAAGGCCGAAAAGCCGGTCAACCTCAAGGGATTCAGCGAATTTGTGGCCAAGACCATGGCTGAATGGAAGGTCCCGGGGATGGCCGTCGCGATCGTCAAGGACGGCAAGGTGATCTTCGCCGAGGGCTTCGGCCTGCGCGACGTCAAGGAGGGGCTCAAGGTCACTCCGCACACGATCTTCCCCATCGGCTCCTGCAGCAAGGCCTTTACGGCGGCAGGCATGGGGATCCTGGTCGACGAAGGGAAGGTCGGCTGGGACGAGCCCGTGAGGATGTATCTCCCCGATTTCAAACTCCAGGACGAGACCGCGTCCGCCCACATCACGCCCCGCGACCTGCTTACCCACCGATCGGGCCTGGCCCGCCACGACCTGATGTGGATGGGGGGACAGTTCAGCCGCCGGGAGCTTTATGACCGTCTGCGCTATCTTGAGATGAACAAGGAGCCCCGCTCCGCATGGCAGTACCAGAACCTCATGTTCATGACGGCTGGATACCTCGTGGGCCAGATCGACGGCTCGAACTGGGAGGAATTCACGCAGAAGAGGATCTTCGACCCGCTCGGAATGAAGGAGACCAACTTCTCCGTCGTCCTGACGCAAAAGACCGCGGATTTTTCCTGGCCCTACATGGAGATCAAGGACAAGATCGGGCAGGTGCCGTTCCGCGACATCGCCGCCGTCGGACCTGCCGGCTCGATCAACTCCAACGTCCTCGACATGGCCCAGTGGGTCCTCCTGAACCTGAACAAGGGGAAGTTCGGCGACAAGCAGATCGTCTCCGAAGCTTCGATGGCGCAGGTCCAGGCGCCCCAGATGCTCGTCCCGATGCCGATCCAGCACGACGAGATCCTCCACATGAGCTACGCCATGGGCTGGCTGGTCGCCCCGTATAGGGGACACCTCCTGCTGGAGCATGGCGGCGGGATCGACGGCTTCATCGCCCAGGTCGCGCTCCTGCCGCGGGAGAATTCCGGGCTCGTCATCCTGTCGAACCTGAACGGGACCCCGGTGCCGGGCATCGTCCTCTACAACATCGTCGACCGCCTCCTCGGCCTGGACCAGGTCGACTGGAACAAGCGGATCAAGGACCAGATCGCCAAGGCCAAGGCCGAGGACGAAAAGGCCGGAAAGGAAGCGGACAAGGACCGGAAGCTCAACACTCAGCCGTCCCATCCGCTCGCGGATTACGCCGGCGATTACGAGAATCCCGGGTACGGCACGGTTTCCGTCGTCAAGGACGGCGAAGGCCTGAAAATGAAGACCCCCGTGCTGGAAGGCCCCTTGTCCCATTACCATTACGACGTCTTCGAGCTGAAGGCCATGCTCCTCGGCACCGAACAGAAGTCGAAGGTCGCGTTCGCTACCGACATCAAAGGCAACATCGCCAGCCTCTCCGTCCAGCTGGAGCCCTCGGTCAAGGACATCGTATTCACCCGGGCGGCCGACAAGGGGATGACGGAGAAAAGTTTCCTCGAAAAGTTCGTCGGGACCTATATCCTCCCCGGCGCCGAGATCCAGGTCGTCCTGCGGGAGGGGAAGGGACTGGCCCTGACCGTCCCCGGCCAGCCGGATTACGAGCTGGTCCCTTACAAGGGGACGGAGTTCAACCTCAAGGGCCTGCAGGGATATAGCGCCGAATTCAAGCAGGACGCCGCGGGCATGGTCACCGAAGTCGTCTTCCATCAGCCCAACGGGACGTTCACGGCGAAGAAAAAATGAGCGATAGAAAGGAGAGACCTATGAGAGCGTGGCGTGCAGTATTCGTCATCCTGATCGCCCTGGCTTTTCTCGGGGCGTCCGCGACCTTCGCCCAGGAGGGACAGGTCAAGAAGGAGGAACCGGCCGTCGCCCCTGCGGGCGGGACGGCCGTTGCGGCTCCAGCTCCGGCCGGAGAGGGACCCGCGGCCCCGTTGACCAAGCCGGACGTGGACGGCTGGCTCGACGGCCTGATGCCCTATGCCCTTTCCAGAGGCGACATCGCCGGTGCAGTGGTGACCGTCGTCAAGGACGGTCAGGTCCTGACCGAACGGGGTTTCGGCCTCGCCGACGTCAAGAGCCGGCGCCCGGTCGACCCGGAACGCACCCTGTTCCGTCCCGGCTCGGTCTCCAAGCTCTTCACCTGGACGGCCGTCATGCAGCAGGTCGAAGCCGGAAAGCTGGACCTCGACACCGATATCAACACCTACCTCGATTTCAAGATCCCGCCTCGGGAAGGCAAGCCGGTCACGATGAGGGACCTGATGACCCATACCTCGGGCTTCGGGGAGGCGTTCAAAGGGCTGTTCGTCGCCTCTCCGGAACGGCTCGTCCCCCTGGGCAAGTATCTCGCGTCGTGGACCCCGCCCAGGATCTTTCCGCCCGGCCAGGTTCCGGCCTATTCCAACTACGGTGCCGGGCTCGCCGGCTACATTGTGGAGCGCCTTTCGGGAGAACCGTTCGACGACTACATCGAACGCCACATCTTCGTTCCGCTCGGCATGACGCGGTCCAGTTTCCGCCAGCCCCTGCCGGATGCCATGAAGGCGGACATGTCCTCGGGCTACCTCCGCGCCTCCGGGCCGGCGAGGCCCTATGAGCTGATCACGGGCGGCCCGGCGGGAAGCCTGACCGCGACCGGAAGCGACATGTCGCGCTTCATGATCGCCCACCTCCAGGACGGCCGGTTCGGCGAGGCGCGGATCCTCCGGGCCGATACGGCGCGCCGGATGCGCGCTCCCTCACCACAGTTGAATCCGCCGCTCAACGGGATGGCCCTCGGCTTCTATCACGAGGACCGCAACGGGCATCAGATCGTCGGGCACGCCGGCGACACGGCGGCGTTCCATTCAGACCTCCACATCCTTCCGGACGACGGTGTCGGCCTGTTCATTTCCCTGAACAGCACGGGCAAGGAGGGCGCGGCCGGGCCCGTGCGGGCCGCCCTGTTGCGCGGTTTCATGGACCGCTATTTTCCCGCCCCTAAACCCGCCCTGCCGACCCTGGCGACGGCGAAGGAGCACGGCCGGATGATGGCCGGGCTTTATCGATGGAGCCGCCGGTCGGAGTCGTCTTTCTTTACGATGACGAACCTGCTGGGACAGGTGAAGGTGAAGGCCGGTCCCGACGGCACCCTCGAGGTTTCCGTCCTCAAGGACGCGTCGGGGGCGGTCATCCGATGGCGCGAAGTCGCTCCGTTCGTCTGGCAGGATCCCGCCGGGGAGATCAATCTCGCGGCGGTCGTCAAGGACGGCAAGGTCGTGAACTTCACGTCGGATGAACTGCCGCCGGTCATGGTTCTCCAGCCCGTGCCCGGGCGGGCTTCGGCGGCCTGGAATATGCCCCTGCTGTACGCCATGGTGGTCGTGCTCATGCTCGCCGTTCTTCTTTGGCCCGTCACGGCGCTCGTCCGGCGCCACTACGGCCGGCCACTCCCGCTCGCCGGATGGGAAGCCGTATTATACAGGCTGACGCGCGTCGTGGCCCTGATTGATCTCCTGGCGCTCCTCACATACGTCCTGATCATTTCCCTGTTCAGCAACGGCACACTGACCGCCGACGTAGCCGCCGACCCGTTCATCCGGGTCGCCCAGGGGCTCTGTCTCCTGGGTGTCATCGGAGCCGTTCTCGCCCTGTGGAACGCTTTCCTGGCTTGGACGCGGAAAGGGCGGAGCCGGTGGGCGAAGATCTCGGCGACGGTCATCGCGCTCGCTTGCGTGGCCTTCGTCTGGTTCGTGATAACGCTGCGCCTGGTGACGGCCAGCCTCAAGTATTAAGGCAAAGGTTTTTCAAGAGGTCTCGGGCCCCTGTCCCGCAAGGGAAGGGGCCCTTATCTTTCATCTTCGCTCTTTGGGGGAGCGTTGAGGCGGCAAGGCGATGAAAGGCGCCCTCCTCCCCCCCGATCCCCGGGCATTCCCTCTCAGACCAGCGCTTTCAATTCGGCGAGCAGTCGGTCGATCTGCTCGGTCGTGTGGGTGGAGAAGGCAACCGCCCGCAGGACTCCCTCGGCTCCCGTGCCGACATAATGCAGGCGCTGAATGCAGATCCCCCGGTCCAAGAGCCCCTGATGGACGCGGTCCATCTCCTGGACGGACTTGAGTTTCCATGCCGCGACCGGGAAAGGCGTATCTTCGATGGGAAACCCGATCCGACGGCGGGTTAGAATCCGAACTTGATCCCGGCCGTGGCCCGGAGCCCTCCTGCGGGGACCGTGATCGTCCTTCCCTCGATCTTGATCTTGGCCGAGCCGGAGGAAAATCGGGCGTTCAGGTTGACCGCCATCGCCGCCGAAAGCCGATAATCCATGCCGGCCCCCGCGTTGAAGCCGAACGCGCTCGCGCTGTAGCTCGCGTACTGAGGGGTGACGTTCAGGTCGAGATAGGGATATCCGGTTTCGGCCCATTCCAGCGACTTGAGGCTCTCGACCTTGACGCCCATGAAATAGGTCCCGCCGGCGCAGACGTAGAGGCCTATCCGCCGGGTCATGGGGAACGCATACAGAACATCCAAATTGAGCTCGGACGCCGAGTACTTGAGGCCGTCGTTCGTCCAGGATTTCACGCGTGCTTGGTCGAAATAGAACGGGTGGGGGAAGCTCGCCTCGAACGTCCCCTTGGACTTGCCCGAAGCCGGAGTGAACGAGAGCTCGACGCCGAGCGACGGGGTGAACATGAACCCGAAGCCGGCGTCGAAGGCCACGCCGGAGGCGTCGACCGCGTAGCGTTCCGAGGCCTGGCCGGATTCCCCGTACATCGGGAAGGACCAGGAATTGTCGTAATCGAAGGACTTCATCGCGTAACCGGCTCCGAGGCGGATAAAGAACTTCTTTCGAGCTGCAGAGACCCGAGCCGGGGCCTTTTTAACAGCCTCAACCCACATTAAATGGAAGAGAACCAGAAAAATGAACAGCCACGGGAAGGGATCGGCGGATCTTTCAGGGAGAAAAATTCCTGTGCGCCGTTGCCGGTGGATCCATATTCCGAGAATTATCGACGCCAAGGACGGTGTCGTCTCGGTCGCCGAAGGGAAGAACGTCCCGTTTGCCATTCGACGGGTCTATTATATTTACGAACTGAAATACGATCGTTCCCATCGGGGCGAACACGCCCACAAAAAGCTGGAGCAGGTTCTTTTCTGCGTCCATGGCCAGGTCACCCTGAGTCTGGACGACGGCTTTCAAAGGCATGAAATCACCCTTGATCAACCCCATATCGGCGTTTACCTGGGCCCCGATGTGTGGGTCGTCATGAAAAAATTCAAACGCGACTGCGTCCTGCTCGTCCTGGCTTCCGACAAGTTCCGCGAGTCCGACTACATCCGGGATTACCGGCGGTTCATCGCCCGGGTGCGCGGGTAACATGATCCGCTTCGATAATTTCCAAGTCCAATATCGGAGCCTAAAGAAGGACATTGATGGCGCCATCGGCCGGGTTTTAGCCAGGGGTTGGTTCATCCTCGGCAAGGAGGTGGCCCGGTTTGAAGAGGAATTCGCGGCTTACATCGGGACCCGCTATGCGGTGGGAGTGGCCTCGGGGACCGAGGCCATAGCCCTGTCGCTGATGGTCCTCGACATCGGCCCGGGATGCGAGGTCATCACGACCGCCATGACGGCTTTCCCGACCATCACCGGCATCCTTCAAGCGGGAGCGAAGCCGGTCGTGGTCGACATCTGCGAGGAAACCGGCCTGATCGATGTCGAACAAATCGAAGCGAAGATCAACAAGAGGACCGCGGCCATCGTGCCGGTCCATCTGTACGGTCAGAGCTGCGACATGGAGCGCATCGAGACGATCGCCGGAAAGTATCGGCTGCCGGTGGTCGAAGACTGCGCCCAATCCTGCGGAACGACCTACGAGGCGCGACGCACCGGCAGTTTAGGCCGTTGCGGCGTCTTTTCCTTTTACCCGACGAAAAATTTGGGGGCCTACGGAGATGCGGGAGCCGTGACCACCAATGATCAAAGACTCGACGGGAAATTGCGCCGGCTGCGCAACTATGGACAGAGCGATCGCTATCGCCACGAACGGTTCGGCCTGAACAGCCGCCTCGATGAGATCCAGGCGGCGCTCCTGAGGGTCAAGCTGAAACATCTCGACGCCTGGAACGGGAAAAGGCGGGACATCGCCGCCTCTTATCGCCGCCGTTTGCGGGCGGTGACCTGTTTGCGGGAAAATCCGGGATCGGCCTCAAACCATCACCTGTTCGTGGTGAAATCGCCCGCCCGCGATCGGCTTCTGGCCCATCTTCTCGCCCATGGCGTCCAAGCGCTGATTCATTATCCCATTCCCGTCCATCGTCAACGGGCATTTCCCGGGCAGAAAAGGGAAACGCTTCCCGCCAGCGAGCGGTTTTCCCGGATGGTCCTCAGCCTGCCGATCTATCCGGAATTGAGCGAACGGAATTTGAGCCGGATCATTCAGGTGGTCAATGCTTTCACCGTCTAAGTTGATTTCCCTTGTCATCCCCGTTCACAACGGAGAACAGACGATCACGGAATTGGTGGTCAAGCTCGTGTTCAGCCTCCAGCCGCGGCATGCGATCGAGATCGTGCTGGTGAATGACGGCTCGACCGACCGTTCCGAGGAAGCCTGCCTTTCGCTCTTCCGGCGCTTTCCGGATATGGTGAAGTTCTATTCGTTGGCCAAGAATGTCGGCGAGCATAACGCGGTGATCGCCGGTCTCAACCAGTCCCGGGGCGATCATATGGTCATCATGGATGATGATTTTCAGAATCCGATCAGCGAGGTCATGAAGCTGATCGACTTCGCCTTGGAGCATGATGACGATGTGGTGTACACCTACTACATAACAAAGAGACACGGATTCCTGCGCAACCTGGGAAGCCGCCTGCACAACGGGCTGGCCAATGTCCTGCTGAAGAAGCCCAAGGGTCTTTACCTGTCCAGTTTCAAGTGTGTGAATCGCTTCCTTGTCGATGAAATCGTCAAATACGATCTTTCCTTCCCCCATATCGACGGGCTGATTCTCCGGACAACCGAAAAAATCGGCCGGATCGAGGTGGAGCACCATCCCCGCCAAGCGGGGAAATCGGGTTATACCCTGAAGAAACTCATCCGGTTATGGTTGAACTCCTTCACCGCTTTTTCCATCCTGCCCCTGCGGATTTCGTTGGTTATAGGGCTGATCTTTTCCATGGCCGGATTTCTTTTGGGAGTGGTCACGATCATCGAAAAAATCTCTAATCCCCACTTGCCCATGGGCTACACCTTGATCATCGTGATCCTGACGTTGTTCCTAGGCGTGCTTCTGATTTCGCTGGGAGTCATCGGCGAATACGTCGGCCGGATCTATCTCGCCCAAAGCAAAAAGCCGCAGTTCACCATCCGCAAACGTTTTGAGAAAACGCCCCCCTCCGGTGATCATGAAAAGACATGAATATGAACGGATGTTCCAATTCGAGGACTGGTACTGGTGGTACCGCGGCTTGCATGAACTGGTTGACTCCGCGGTAAAAAGGTTCACGCCGGACCGGTCTCCCTCCATCCTCGATGCCGGCTGCGGAACCGGCCGGACGATGGAACTCCTGGGATCTCGAGGTCAGGTCGAGGGATTCGATTTTTCCGCCGCGGCCGTCGATTTATGCCGACAGAGAGGTGTGCCCGACTGCCGGATAATGGACCTCAACGCATGGGACCCGGAAGCGGACCGCTGGGACGTGATCATCAGCCTGGACGTGATCTGTTGTTCGGGCGTCCGGGATGACCGGGCGATCCTGGATAAATTTTACCGGGCCCTGGCCGGAAACGGCCTCTTGATCATGAATCTGCCGGCCTTTCCGCTGTTGCGCCGGACTCATGACCTCGCGGTATCCATTGCCCGCCGTTACCGCCGAAAGGACCTGGTCAGGGACCTTGAAGCGCGCGGTTTTCGTCTTGTCTACGCCGGGTACCGTCTGCCCCCGCTTTTCTTGGCCATGCTGGCGAAAAAAATAATCGAAAAAATATCCAAGCCGCGGAACATCGAATCCGATTTGCGGCCCTTGCCGCGTCCGCTCAACGATTGGCTGCTCGGCTATCATCGGCTGGAAAATCGGTTGATCCTCCGGGGAATGCGGTTTCCGTTCGGGAGTTCCCTTTTTGTGGTGGCGGCCAAAAACGGCCCATGACTCCGGTGAATTAAAAAAAGCGGAAGGCGGCGGCCAACTCTCTCCTGTCCTGGCTGTCCAGAACCTTGGAGGGAGCCGCGGCATAGGCGAAGTGAAACTCGATCTTATTGGATCCGACATATAGAAGCCCGGCGGGAATGTCCAGGGAATAACGCTTCCAACGATTGTCCATGGGAATGTCCGAAATTTTTGTGTCATTCACGAAGATTTCCATCCGCTGCTGCGGGCTGTTCGGATATTGAAAAGGGGAGGCCAGAAAGGAGAGCGATCTGTCGTGCCCCAGAACGATATCCACCAGAGAGGCCGGAAAGGACGCCACGGCCCGCTGCCCCACGGCCCAGTTGAAGAGGGATCCATCCTCGTTTTTTTCAGCTTGATGAAAGCCCTGGGCTAGGACCGTTTGATTCCGAATGAACACCCCTCGAAGATCGGCGAAAAACAGGAACAGGACGAGCACCGGAGCGGTCGTGATCGCCAGCAATTTCAGGAACGGCTTGACCGCGAAGGGAGGCCGAGCGGTCACGGGCGCGACCGCGCCCAAAAGCTCCAAGGCGGCAAAGGAGAAAACGATGAAAACCGGGATGTAGAAATAATGCGAAGGGATATAAAACAGGAAGGTATTGTGGAGGAACAAAGCGAAACCGGAGTAGACGAACAGCGAAACCTTATCCCGGACCTTGAACAGGGCCAGCAAAAAAATCAGGGCGAGGGCAGTCATCTGAACGATTTTCAAGTAGCGGGTGATCCCGAAAAAATAGAAGACATTGGTCAGTCCGACGGAGCCGAGGATCGCCGGCCTCCAGCCGTACGACAGTTCACCGCTTACGCCCGAGAGGGAATCGAACAAAAATCCCTTGGGATCAGCCAGAAAGAACGGCAAAATCAGAACGGCGGCGCTGATCGTCATGAGCGCCGTCAAGAAAATCCACTGCTTTCGAGGGACGTTTTTAAAAAGATAGATGAGATAAAAGGGAACGAGAATCACGGCCGGCTGCCGGGTGCTGACCGCCAGTCCCAGGAAAATGGCGGCCAACGCGTGCCGGTCGTTTTTCAAGAAATACAGGAAAAAGACGAGACAGAACCAGTAAGGATAGGAATGGCCGGAAGCGGTGAAGAAGATCGTGTAAGGAGAAAGAAAAAAGAAGATCCCCGGGAGAAAAACGAGTAGCGGCTTAAGGGAACCGGGCGCGGCCGATTCTCTCGCCCGTCGCGACTCATGCCAGAAGATGAAGAGGATGACCGCGCTGATGAGGACACCGATGATGCGGATATCCAGCCGCAGCACATGAGCCGGGATGTAGCTGAGCCAGAGCAGGGGGAAATAGTACAGGGGCAGCTTCCAAGGCAGATAGTAAAATTTATAGGGATAATCCCCGGAGAGGAAGGCGGCCATGGCTTTTCTAATCAAAGGGAGCATATCCGCGACGTTCGGATCGATCGGGGAGGTGAGGATGATGTCGAACCGGACGACGACACCGTAGGCGAGCACCAGAACGAAAATCGGAGCGGAGTTGCGGTTAACGAATCGAGCGACCGGACCCAGCCATCGAGTCGAAATCGCGTAAAAAGCCTTCTCCGCCTTCCCCAAAAAGTCGCTGCGCCAAAAGAGAAAAAGCGAGTTCAGGACAATCAGCAGAAGAGTGGTCAAGACATGGATTTCGAAATTCTGGGGGCTGGCCAAATTCTTCCGGGCAAACCACAGAAGCCAGTAATCCATACAAACGATCAGGGTCAGGATCATGCGGGGACTTTGACCACGCCGCGGGTCTCGAAGAAGCATATATAAGGGGCGCGAAAATGTCAAAATCCGCAGGGGCGCAGAGTAATGTTTATGACTTCCAGCTCCTCATGATCTCGGCGAAGCACTCCAGCCCGCTCGAGATGACGGCGCTGTATCCCCCCGGGACTCGTCCAGGCGCCGGAGAGATAGAGGTTTTGAATCGGCGTGGCATGGGCCAGTTGAGTTGTATCAACGCCGCTCGGGAAAAACAATCGGCGAGTGTCCGATCTTTTTTCCAAGCTTTTCGGCCGTGGATAGTCTAATATAATGGAGTGAATGTCTATGCCATTCCTGACGAGGGGCCGTTCATGGATGCGGTTAATCTTGACAATTTCGATATGATTTGTATAATCAAGGAAAGGAGATCCTCAAAATCATGAAGACAATGAAATTCTTTCGCATCTCCGGGATCGTTTTATATGCGCTCCTCATCTTTGGAGCGATGACCGTGCAGGCCCAGGGCCGATCCCGGGCCACTGATTTCTCCCGCTTTTCTGTGTCGCTCGGCGGCGGATTTTCCTCTTTAGAAAATCACC
>JAUYDS010000117.1 GCA_030691735.1 Candidatus Aminicenantota bacterium | reverse complement strand
GCCAGGATCCGGGCGATGGGCGGAGGGATGCCCAGTTCGGCCGCCAAACGGGCCGCATCCTTCTCCTCGGAAGGCCGCATTTTCCAGGTCGCTCCGTCCATGACGCTCGTAAATTTAACACAATTCCGCCAAGCTGTCACGATTCGCTCGGGGAAGAAGCTCGCTCGAAGCGGGCGAACTCTTTCCTTGTCGCGGGTCCTGCTGACAAGATCGGGAAACGTCTTCGCTCCCGACTCGGGTTTTTAACGCCGTTCTCTCATCGGCGTTTGCGGCGGCTCAGAACTCGCTTCCCGGCCTTCTAATTACGGGTGTCTACCGGGAAGCTCAAACATGCTTCGCCGTCCGGCCTCTCTTCCGGGCCGGATTCCCGCAACCGCCGATTCGAGAAGGCTAAACCCTCCATGGTCGCTCAGCCGTTTCCCGATCTTGTCGTTCGGCTCGATCAGTAATTAGATCGTTCGCCCGCTTCTTCGCTCGCTAACTGATAAACATGGCGACATGCCCCTCTCCCCAGCTACCAAAGATGTGCTAGATAAAACTCTCTTAAATGGCTTGGGCGAAGGGGAAGAAGGCGAAGCGACCATGAGGAAATCTCGCCGCTGCGTTTTGGTTTTTTCGGGAAGCCGCGTTTTGCGGCCGGCGAGAATACCCGAACGTAATTTCTCAGGCAAGCCCATCCCCCCGATGTCAGCAAAAATCATGTTGATCGAATTAGAAATTCGTGTGAGGTACTCGCCGCCGAAAAAAACCGAAACATTCAGGCGTTAAGATTTCCGCGGGGAGCAAGCTTCTTCCCCGAGCCCTTCTTGACTTATGCCCCCTGAAGGTCTATATTTCCAGGAGCGTCGAGGTCAAAAAGAAAACCATGTTCGGAAGCTTAGGCATGCCGGAGTTGATCGTGATCATGGTGATCGCGCTCCTCATCTTCGGTCCCAAGAAGCTGCCCGAGGTCGGGCGCTCGATCGGGAAGGCCCTCCGGGAGTTCAAGAAGACCACCGAGGACATCAAGGGCAAGTTCGAGGAGCAGATCAACGCCGAGGAATTCAAGGACATCCAGAACGACATCAAGGATATCAAAAAGGACCTGAGCGAGGATGGGGAAGGCAAAAAAATCTCCTGACGAGATGACCTTCCTCGAACATCTCGAGGATCTCAGAAAACGAATCTTCTACTCGCTCATCGCTCTGTTCGTCGCCGTCATCCCGGGATCGATCTGGGCCAGCGACATCTTCAATATCCTGACCAAGCCGGTCACCAAGTACCTCCCCGAAGGACAGAACAAGCTCGCTTATTTCAAGCTCACCTCGCCCTTCATGGTATATATGAAGGTGGCCTTCCTGGTCGCGCTCTTCGTCGCCGTCCCCTTCATCCTTCTTCAAATCTGGTACTTCATCGCCCCCGGCCTCTATCAAAAGGAGAAGAAATACGTTTGGCCGTTCGTCATTTTCACCTCGGCTTTTTTCATCCTCGGGGCGCTTTTCGGTTATTTCCTCGTCTTTCCCTACGCCTGCCGGTTCTTCCTCAAGATCGGCCAGGATTTCCAGGCGGTCATTACGGTCGAGGAATACTTCAGCCTGATGCTGAAGCTGCTTCTCGGGATCGGTGCCGTCTTCGAGACGCCGATCCTGATCTTCTTCCTCTCCCGGATGGGCCTCGTCACGTCCCGCTGGATGTTGAAGAACTTCAAGTACGCGATCCTGGTCGTCTTCATCATCGCCGCCCTGATCACGCCCACGCCGGACCCCATCAGCCAGTCCATCCTGGCCGTGCCCATGCTGGCTCTCTACACATTCGGCATCCTCATCGCCTTCTTCTTCGGGAAGGAACGAAGAACACGGAAGGAAAAGAAGGCCGGGGCGGATTTGGCCGGATAAGATAGATGGGGACATGTTCCGGAGGGACATATACATTTGTATGTGTCCCTCCGGTACGTGTCCCCGATTTGAAATCGCGGCTACTGGAATGAGTCACATATGACGCAGCCGAACTCTTCGAACCCCCCCCCTCTCATCGGCCTGACCGGGACGAACGGCGCGGGCAAAGGCGAAACCGCGGCCTATCTCAGGACCAAAGGCTACGCCTATTTTTCGCTCTCCGACATCATTCGGGACAAGCTCAAGGAGGACGGCCTCGAAGCCAGCCGGGACAACCTCATCCGGAAAGGGAACGATCTCCGCCGAAGCGGCGGATCCGACATCCTGGCCAAGCTCGTCATGGACAAGGTCGCCGGAAAGGCCGTGATCGACAGCATCCGCAATCCGAAAGAGGTCGCCTTCCTGAAAACGCGGCCCGGCTTCATCCTCCTCGCCGTCGACGCGCCCGCCGCCCTCCGCTTCGAACGCGTCCGGAAGCGCGGCCGAAACGAATCGGCCGGGACGCTCGAGGACTTCGTCCGGAAAGAGGCCGAGGAGAACGCCGCGGACCCCGACGCCCAGCAGCTCCGCGCCTGCATGGACCTGGCCGACCGGACGATCATCAACGACGGCACGCTCGAGGAGCTGCGCCGCAAACTGGAGGAACTCCTATGACCCCCCCTCGCATCTCGAAAGACGAATACTATCTCGGCATCGCCCGAGAGGTCGCCCGCCGGAGCACGTGTTTCCGTCGTTCGCTCGGCGCCATCATCGTCCGCGACGACCAGATCATCTCCACGGGCTACGTCGGTGCGCCGCGAAAGACCCGGGACAGCGTCGAACACGGCTTCTGCCTGCGCGACCGCCTCGGCATCCCCCACGGCCAGCGCTATGAGCTCTGCCGCAGCGTCCACGCCGAGCAGAACGCCATCATCAACGCCGCGCGCGCCGGGGTCAGCCTCCTCGGCGGCGATATGTACATCTTCGGGTCGGCAGCCGACGGCGGCGCCGCCATCAACGCCTTCCCCTGTTTCATCTGTAAAAAGATGCTCGTCAACGCCGGCCTGAACCGCGTCGTCTGCTCGACGGCGGACGGGAAGCATCTGGTCTTCACCGTCGACGAATGGACCAAAGCCTGGCGCGAAGGAGACATCCTGGATGACACGCACCAGTACGGATAAGCGGCCGGCGTTTTGGCTCATCCTCCTGGTGATCGCGATCGTCTTCGCCTCGCCGGAGGCCGTTCCCGCTCGCCAGGACCGGGGCGCGGCCCAAGCCGACGTCAACCTGCTCCAGCTCCTCGGCCTGACGACCTCCCCGGAATCCCTGGATTACGTGGTCAATAAAACCCCGTTCCAGCTCCACGCCCTTCTCACCGAGCAGCGCCATCCGAAGACCTGGAACCTGAGCGAAAAGATCAAGACGGACACCGAGGCTGGGCTGCGCATGCTCTTTTCCGTGGACGAGGACATCGCCGCGCGCCTGGAGAAGCTCGCGGCGGACAAGGCGCTCCTCGAACAGTTGGTCAGCGAGATCGAATACGCGATCCTGGCCAAGAAGAAGATCTATGTCTACGGCTGCGGGGCGACGGGGCGCCTGGCCAAGCAGATGGAATCGAGCTTTTGGCGGCCGTTCTGGAAAAAGGTCAAAGCCGAGGCCGATCTCTGGTCCAAATGCCGGAGCCGGCTCGATCCCCTTATAGAGAACGGCCTCATCGGCGAAATGACGGGGGCGGACCGGGCCCTGATCAGCTCGCTCGAAGGCTTCGAAGACCTCCAGCTCATCGGCCGGCTCCAGCTCAAGGACCGCGGCGTGAGCAAGGGCGACCTCGTCATCTGCGTCACCGAGGGCGGCGAGACGTCCTCGGTCATCGGCACCGTCCTCGGCGCCCTCGACCAGTGGAAGGCCGAGGCGGGCTACAACCCGGCCGAGAGCCGGAAAAGACTGTACTTCGTCTATAACAATCCGGACGACAGGCTCAAGCCGTTCGAGCGGAGCCGGAAGGTCATCGAGGAGCCGGGCATCACCAAGATCAATCTGGCCACCGGGCCGCAGGCCATCACCGGCTCGACCCGGATGCAGGCGACGACGATCGAAACGTTCGTCGTCGGGTGCGCTCTCGAGACCGCGGTCGAACGGGTCTTGCGGCGGGTGCTCGGGAAAAAGGACATGGCCCGGCTGGGGTTCACCGCGGAGACGGAGCTCGCGGCCCGGATCGGAAGATTCGCCGGCCTTCTCCAAGAGGTCAAACGGAACATCCCCGCCATCGCCGCCCTCACGGACCTCGAAACACGGGCCTACGCCGCCGCTCATTTCTCGACGTATTTCGCCGGCGCGGGCCTGATCACGGTCTTCATCGAC
The DNA here is from genome assembly GCA_030691735.1 of Candidatus Aminicenantota bacterium. Lineage (GTDB taxonomy): Bacteria > Acidobacteriota > Aminicenantia > Aminicenantales > UBA4085 > JAPKZI01. Next base: position 103,536 of record JAUYDS010000117.1, on the reverse strand, counting down.
AGCACGGAGAGGAGCCCGACGTTCCGGCTCTACCCGCTGGACACCGTGAAAGAACCGCAGAGAAAAGGCTGGATCCAGGTCTGGACGGAGGCGTCCGATCCGAGGTCGGCCTGGCTGACCTTCCTCGGCCGGCCGTTCCGGGGCTTGACGCCCGCGCTCTACCAGAAGCCCTTTGAGGACGAGATCGACGACCCGTATCTCCGGGCCAAGGCGCTCGAGAGCCTCAAAAAGGCCGGCAACGATCAGCAGGACCTCTATGATTTTTCATTTGCCGCGGCCGGCTCCAATATCAAGCGGCGGGGACCCGCTCCGGGAGACATCGGCGTGGCAGCACTCTTTCCGGCCGAGGTCGCGGACCTGAAGAATCCGAACTCGCCGTTCCGGAAATTCGGCGAGCTCTTCGTCAAGGCCGGAGCCGGCCTGGGATTCATCCTGATCACGGACAAGCCGGCCAAAGGAGCGGTGAATCCCGCGCCCGATCTTTCATTCGCTCAGGATAAGACGAAAAAACCGGCCGTCGTCGTCCGGCTGGAGATCGTCGACGGCAACGATCCGTTCGGCGTCGAACGGCACATCGCCCTCAAGATGCTCCTCAACGCCCACTCGACGGCGGTCATGGCCAAGCTCGGCCGGGTCATCGGCAACACAATGACGAACGTCAGCCCGACGAACCTGAAGCTCATCGGCCGGGCGACCTTTCTCATCCAACTCCACGTCAACGACGCTTTGAACAACCCCGCCTGGGTCCGGCAGTTCGGCTCGCGGCGCCCCATCTCCTACGGCGAAGCGAACGCCGTGCTTTACGACTCCATCGCGTTCATGAAGGAGCGGGCCGAGGCCGTCGGGCAGGCGGCGGAAGTTCCGCTGTCCATCATCAGGATCCTGGAAGCTCTGCGCCGGAAGCGCGATTTCACGGCCGACGAGGCGCTGGAGATCGTTAAAACGCCCGGCCTCGCCGCGTATCTCGCCGGCCTGAAATAATTAAATCGGGAAGATTGGGGTCGCGTCTACATTCTACCGCTTTTTATTGAAAATTGTAGACGCGACCCCGATCAACCGATCAACGCTGAGAATATTAAACGTTTTCCCCGTCATCTCTAAAGCAACCGAAGTTGGATCAAGCCGGAACATCCAATGGCCAGACAGCTCAGGATCGAATATCCGGGTGCATTTTATCATATCACTTCGCGCGGAAACCAAAAAGAGCGGGTCTTCTTCTCCGACCAAGATAGAATAGTCCTTTTGGATTGCTTACGGGACGCTAATAAAAAATATGGAGCCGTTATCCACACCTACTGCCTAATGGACAATCATTATCACCTCTTGCTCGAAACGCCCTATGCAAATCTGTCAAAAATAATGCATTTCATTAATACGTCTTACACCATTTCCTTCAATACAAAACATTCACGGGTCGGCCATCTCTTCCAAGGACGATTCAAGGCGATTCTCATCGAGGCTGATTCCTATGCCCAGGAACTCTCGCGCTACATTCACCTGAATCCGGTACGTGCCGGGATCGTGGCGCGCCCTGAAGAGTTTACTTGGTCCAGCTATCTCACATTTATTAGCGAAAGACGGCCCGCGCCCTGGTTGAACACGGCGATGGTACTTGGCTATTTCGACCAGGATCTTCGTATAGCAGGAACGCGATACGCGATTTTCGTAGGCGCGGCAATTGGAAAGGATGTGGATAATCCGCTAATAAAAGCTGATCCTTCTCTCATATTGGGAAGCGATAATTTCGTCGCCCAGATCAAAGCGGCCGTTCTATCCGACAAAACCGAGAATCGAGATGTCCCGGCGATTCGAAGTCTCAAGGAAAAGCCGCCGATTGAGATCATTCAGCGCGCAGTCGAGCAAACTCTCGGGGCGAAAAACAGGTTCGCCAGAAACGCGGCGATTTTTCTATGCCACACTCGGACCGATTATGCGCTCAAAGAAATCTCTGAGTTTTATTCGATCGGCAAATCCGCGATCGCAAGCGTCTGTCGACAAATGACAGAGAATCTCACCTGGAATAAAATCCTGAAAAGTACAATTGATGAAATCGCCAAGTCTCTTTTTAAATGATTGGGGTCGCGTCTACAATTTTCAATAAAAAGCGGTCGATTGTAGACGCGACCCCAAGTCTTACCCGATGGGGGGAACGTTGGTCACGCCGAAGCAGGGATCGACGTAAGGCTGTTTTTCCTTCCGGGGCCTTTTCTTGGGAGTCCCCTGGGCCTGCGGATAAGCGTAGAGCTCGCCCGCGTAGTTGCGCATGACGACCTTGTTCTCATCAAGCGTCTGGACGTATTTCGGTAGGACCGGGATCTTGCCGCCGCCGCCGGGCGAGTCGATGACGTAATACGGAACGGCCAGCCCCGAAGTCCAGCCGCGCAGCGCATCCATGACCTCGATCCCTTTTTCCACGGTCGTCCGGAGGTGGTCCGTCCCTTCGACATAGTCCGCCTGGTAAATGTAATACGGCCGGACGCGGGCGATGAGCAGTTTCTGCATCAGCCGCCGCATGATCACCGGGTCGTCGTTGACGCCCTTGAGCAGGACGGTCTGACAGCCGAGCGGGATGCCGGCGTCGGCCAGCAGGCCGAGGGCCTGGTTCGCCTCGGGGGTGAGCTCGTCCGGGTGGTTGAAATGGACGTTGATGTAGAGCGGGTGGTACTTTTTCAACATGGCCGCCAGCTTGGGCGTCACCCGTTGGGGCAGGAAACAGGGCACGCGCGTCCCGACGCGCAGGATCTCGAGGTGCGGGATGGCCCGCAGCTCCTTCAATATATATTCGAGCCGGGCGTCGCTGAGCATCAGCGGGTCGCCGCCCGAAACGATGACGTCGCGGATCTCCGCATGGTTCCGGATGTAGTCCAAGCCCTCCTCGATGTAGCGCGGATGGATCTTGCTCGGGTCCCCGACCTTCCGCTTCCGCGTGCAGAACCGGCAGTACGAAGCGCAGCAGTGCGAGACGAGAAACAGCAGCCGGTCCGGGTAGCGGTGAATGATGCTCGGAACGGGCGAATCCCGCTCCTCGTCGAGCGGGTCGGCCACACCGTTTGTCCGCTCGAGCTCGGCCATGTCGGGCACGACCTGGCGGTAGAGGGGATCGCCTTTGCTTTTAATCAGGCTCGCGTAATACGGCGTGATCTGCGTCTTGAAAACGCGGGCAACCTTGCGAATCATCTCCTTGTTCAAGCCGAAGCGCGCACTGATCTCTTCCGGCGTTCGCAGGCTGCCCCTCAATATTTGCGGCCATTCATCCATCGTCCTGTCTCCTTTGTCCCTCAAGCCACGTGCTTGATATAAATGACCCGGTCATCTCCGGGCTGGTAGTAGTCCGGGATGCGGGCGGTCTCTCGATAGCCCAAGCCGAGATAAAAGCGGCGGGTCGACTCGTAGCGCGGCGTCGAGGAGGTTTCGATGATGATCAGCCGCCCTTTGAGCTCGGCGATCTTGGCCTCGAGCCATTCGACGAGCCGGCGGCCGTAGCCGTGGCCCTGGTGTTTCGGCGACACCGCCATCCAGTACAGGTCGTACGTGCCGATGGTCATCGCCGTCGGACCCCAGGTCATGTATCCGGTCACCTCGTGCTCCTCGTTCTCCGTCACGACGATCCCGTAGTCCTTCTGGTCCGGATGGTTGAGATAGACGTCGATGAGCTCCTCCGCGACGAGGACCTCGTCGGGCCGGAAGAATTCCGTCGCCGCGATCAATTCCATGATCACGGTCTTGTCGGACCTCGACATCGGCCTGATCATTTCTTCGCCTTCCGGGCCAAGGCCTTCTCGATCATCTTCTGCCAGAAGACCTTGTACTCGATGCCGGCGGCCGCCAGCGCCCGGGCATAGCCCGCGTTGAGGCTGATGTCCGGGTTGGGATTGACCTCGAGGACGTAGATCTTACCTTTCTTGTCCATGCGGAAATCGACGCGGGCGTAATCGCGGCAGGAGGTGGTGAGAAAGGCCTTGACCGCCGTTTCCTGTAGCTTCGCTTTCAGCGCGTCGTCGATCTGCGCCGGGCAGACGGGCGGCGTGCTGGTATAGAGGATGTCGTCGGTCAGCCATTTGGCCTCGTAACACAGGATGTGCTCCTGGCCCTCGGGCATCTTGGAGAAATCGATCTCTGAAACGGGGAGGGCTTCGGGCTTGCCGTCGTCCAGAACCCCCACATTGAATTCCCGGCCGTCGATATACGCCTCGACGAGCGCCGGCTGTTCGTGGATATCGATGATCCTTTGAACCTGCTTCTGCAGGTTCTCCTGGTCGCGGACCACGGAATCGGGATGGACGCCCAGGCTGGCGTCCTCGGTGTTCGGCTTGACGATCACGGGGAACGGGATGTCCAATTTCGCATCAGGCGAGTCGAGGATCTTGGCCGGTGCGGTCGGCAGGCCGGACTGCTTGAGGATCGCCTTGGTCTTGAACTTGTTCAGGCAGAGGGCCAGCGTCCGGGAGTCGTTCCCGGTGAAGGCGACGCCGAGCAGTTCGAACGCCGCGGCCACGTTGGATTCGAGCTGAGGGTATCCGGCGAAGGCCTCGCAGAGGTTGATGATCACGTCGGCGTTGAGGTCCTTGACCCGATTCAAGAAGGCCATGAAGCTTTTGTGCAGGGGCAGGATGAAGGCCGTATAGCCCAGTTCGGTGACGGCGGTCAGAGCCTCTTTGGCCGTCTGCTCGACGGACTCCTCGGACGGCCGCTCCGTCTTCTGGCTGGTGATCGGGTCGTAAGCGTTGAAGGCGATGCCGACCAGGATGTTCTTTTCTTTTACTTTGCCCATCGATTGTCCATCGCCCGGTCGCCGCCCTTTCCTGTCTTATCCTCGGGTGCCCTTCCGGCCGTCGCGCCGCCGAGGCCGTAGCGGATCATCGCCTCGTCGACCACGCGCAAAATGAGATCGTTATATGTATAGCCGGCCGTGCGCGCCGCTTTGGGGAGGCAGGAGTTGTCTTCAGGTTTAGGGAGGATCCCCGGGAGGGGGTTGACCTCCAGGATGTTCGGTTCGCCCTCGGCGTCGAGCCGGACGTCGATCCGGCACCAGTCCTTGATCCGGAGGACCCGGCAGGTTTCGGTGACCAGGTCTTCGATCTTCGCGACGAGCTCGACCGGGATCCGCGCCGGACATTGGAAGATCTCGAGCGGGTTGTCGGGAGTGTCCCAGATCCACTTGGCCTCGTAAGAATAGATGGGCTGAGCCCCCTCGGGCAGGAGCCCATGATTGATTTCGACGATCGGCAGGACCTCGACGTGCGGATAGTTCCCCAGAACGCCGACCGTGAATTCGCGGCCGGCGAGGAAACGCTCGATGATGACGGGCTGTCGGTAGACCGAGATGATCTCCTTGACCCGGGCGGCCAGGTCTTCGCGCGTGTCCACGACCGAGTTGTTCTTGATCCCTTTGCTCGATCCTTCATAGAGCGGCTTGACGATCGCCGGAAGGCGGATGTCCGCCGGCAGATGGGCGCCGGGCTCGACGACCCGGAACTCCGGGTTCTCGATCTTGTAATACGAGAGGATCTCCTTCGCCCGGGATTTGTCGAGGCAGAGGCTGAGCGTCATCGGGTCCGAGCCGGTGTAAGGAAGGTCGAGCATTTCGCAGAGCGTCGGGATGTGGGCTTCGCGATTGGGGCCGAACAGCCTCTCGGCGATGTTGAAGACGAGGTCCGGCCGGACGTCCCGGAGCCGTTCGTAGGCACGGTCGTCGGATTCGATGGGGATGACCTCATGGCGCGTGCGGAGAGCGTCCGCGACGGCCGTTATGGTTTCATCGGAATCGCACTCGGCGAAGAGATCGAGTGGAGGTTCGTCGTCCTCCGTCGACTTATCCTCGGGATAAGGGCGCTTCAGCGAAGTGGCCATTCCTGCTTTCGAGCTGAAGAGCAAGGCGATCTTCATCGCAGCCTTTCGAGGCTTCGACTTAGGTTCTCAAAGGTTCCAAGAAGCGTGATCATGTCAGTCTAAATATCTTATATCAGATTTTTTCTCTGTTCAATTTGTATATATATACCAATTTCCAAAAATGTCAATACTTTTTCGCAAAATAAATACAATCTGTGGTGGAAAAGGTTTTTTTGACCCCCAAGGAATTGAACTGTAAAGTTGTTTGACAGGTCACAGCATGAACGCCGGGTAGAGGTAATAGCTCCGGGGGTCCGGAGCCTGCCGCTCGGCCCGCAGCTCGAAGGGCTTTTGCGGGGAGCGATAATCGCTCGGCGGCGTTTGGAACAGGACGAACGCGCCGGCGTCGAAAATATCGGAGATCCAGGCCAGGGCGAGCGGGCTCTCGACGTGAAGAGCGATGTTCCCCCCGCGGCCGCTCGCGGCCTCGACCAGATCGCAAAGGAAAACGACGTCATCCCCTTTTTGAAGATCGGCGCCGGCGACATGGATCCACGCGCCGAGGCCGGCGAGGCCCATGAGCGCGGGATCGAGCGGTCCGTGATGATAATAGACCAGCCGCGTGCCGCCGCTCGCGCAGGCATGGGCCAGCTCTTCGAGCGCGGCGAACTCTCGTTTGACGCGGCCGCTGGAGAGGCAAAGCAGGATCCCGCTTCGGCCCATCTCTTTGAGGGATTCGAACGACACGCCTCGTTCTTTTTCGGCGGGTTCGAAGAAGCCGTGGTGGAAGTAAACCGCCGCCGCGCCGCCGTTCTTCGCCGCGTCGTTCATCAGGATGAGTTCGCGGAGCTCCGGCCGGGCCACGTCGGATGTATAAAGATCGGCGCCCGCTTCGCCGAGCCATTCGAGCTCGGAAAGCGAACGCTTCCCCGAATCGATCAGCTTCAGCCGGCCGCCGCGCCGGCGGCAGGCCTTGGCCATGTCCAGAAGGGCGGGGAAATCGAACTGGTCGTCGCGGACGATGACGCGGGAGGCGTCATCGTCCGCGATGATGACGCCTCCCGCGTCAGCGGGACTTCCTGAATCGGCTTCGCTTTTCGTGTCCATCAAAAACAGGCTTCGATCGTCTCGCTCAAAGAAATTCCATCACAAATTTTGCTCAAGTGTAGCGCCATCCTGCGGCGCTGTCAATAAGGAACGAAAAATTAGCCGTTGAATTCAGCGGCGAAAAAGCGTATAAGTCAGGGTGACCAAAAAAACAGCAAATATATCGGATATATAGATTTCTGGAAGAGTTACATGCGGCTGAAAACGGCGATGAATGACGATCCCGGCGCGCGCCGGTTCCTCGTCCTGGTTGAACTCGTCCCTCTGCCCGGCCACGATCTGGCCAATTTCGAGACGTTTCTGAAAGGATACGCGGAGAAGAAGACCGCCCTCCCCGCGGACGTCGCCCTGGCCGGCGTCACCATCCCCCAGAGTCCGAGCGGCGTCGCCTCGATGAGCCCCTCCGATATCTATTCCCTCCTCCGGACGAAAGACCTGTGGGCCGACCTGGACGTCGTTCCGCACGTGACGGCCAAGGACCACAATATCGAAGCCGTCAAGACCTATCTCATCGGACTGCAGAAACTGGGCCTCGAGACCGTCCTGGCGCTGACCGGCGACAAACCGGCGGGAGGAACGGGCGTCTTCGACGTCGATTCCATCGGTCTCATCGAACTGATCGAGGAGATGAATTACGAAGCCCTGCAGCGGACCAAGCCGGGCGCCTTTAACCGCGCGCCCCAATTCACCGTCCTGGCCGCCGTATCGCCGTTCAAATACACCGAGGCCTCCCAGCGTCAGCAGTACGTCAAGACGGCCAAGAAGATCCGGGCCGGGGCGAAGGCCCTGATCACCCAGATGGGCTGGGATTGGCGCAAGAGCGAGGAGCTGTTCCGGTATCTCCACGACGAACGGATCACCGCGCCCGTCTTCGGCAACGTCTATCTCCTGACCACCGCGACACCCGCGCCGCGCCTGATGCACGACGGGAAACTGCCGGGCTGCTATGTGTCCACGGCCCTTTTCGAGAAGGTCTCGAAGGAATCGTTCGCCGACCACGTCGAGCGGGCCGCCCAGCAGGTGGCCATGTACCGCGATCTCGGAGCCGCCGGCGTCGACATCGGCGGCCTCGCCGATTTCGAGACGCTGATCAAGATCATGGACCGGGCCAAGGCCATCGGCGCGGGATGGCGGGAACACAAAGATAACCTGACCTACGGCGTGGATAAGCAACCGGACGGCAAGCCCGGGTTCTATCTTTATGGCGAGGACGGCCGCCGGAAGGACCCCTCGCGGCCGAAGGCGACGTTCCATAAGAAGCATTTCGATTTCATCCACCGGAACCTGTTGACCCCGGGGCGCGGCCTGCATCCCGCGGCCAAGAGCGTTCTGGGAGCCAGCGCCTCGCTTCGCAAAGGACAGGGCGTGCCTTATAGAATGTTCCTGGCCGCGGAAAAAGCCCTGAAGACCGCCCTCTTCGAATGCGAGGAATGCGGCGACTGTTTCCTGCCTGAGAATTTCGGCCGCTGCACTTTGGGAGAGTGCGTCAAAGGCCTGCCGAACCCGCCCTGCGGCGACGCCGATCCCGCCGGCCGGTGCCCCCACGACCCGGACCGGCGCTGCGTCGGCGAGCTCATCCATGAGGCGGCCGCGAGCGAAGGCCCGTCCGGTCTGAAGAAGCTGGAGCGGACGATGAACCCGGCGCGCCTCCCTTCGCTCGAAGGAACGGCCTCGCTCTTGAACTACCTGTTCGAAAAGGACCACACCCAAAAAGCCGGTTTTATCCAGATCGGGGAAAGCCTCCATGCCAGCATCCCCCGGCCGGCCGCCGCGATGGGCGAGCTCTTGGCCATGGGATCGGACGCTCTCGAACGCCCGAGCGGCGCCCGGGACTACATCATCTCGTTGATCAAGAACCAGGTCAAACACGGCGCGGATTATCTCGAAGTGAACGTGGACGCGTTCGGCGAGCATGACCCGACGCTTCCGGTCCGGATGATGCGGGATTACGTCCGGCTGGTCCGCGCCCACGGCGGCGGCGTGCCGGTCTGCGTGGACAGCGGTGCTCCGGACGTCCTCGTCGCCGGGCTCGAAGCCTGGTACGAAGACGCGCCCGCCTCGATCGCCGCCCCGCTCCTGAACTCGATCAAGACCTACACCATGAACCAGATCCTTCCCCTGCGCGCCCGATTCGCCTTCAAGTTCATCGGTCTGCTTGTGGACATCCATTCGACGGGCTCGGAAGGTTCGTATTACGGCATCGACGAGCTCTTGGCCATGGCCCGGACGATCTTTCGGGCCGCGACCGGAAGCCGCGGCTTCAAACCGGACGACATTTTCTTCGACTCGACGGTTTTCCCGCTGGCCATCGACCTGCCGATGACCCCGGACACGCCGGGATACACGTACCGGACGTTCGAGACCATCCGTAAAATCAAGGTCGATCCGGAGATGAAAGGCGTCCACCTGTCGCTCGGCGTCACCAACGCCGTCCGCGACCTGCCCGGGCGCCGGACCGGCGTCTGCCGGGCCTATCTGGCCAAAGCCCGGTCTTACGGCCTGGACGCGGCGATCGTCAACGTGATGCACGATTACGGGAAGCGGCCGCCGGCGCCCGACCTGCTCGCATTCGTCGACGCTTTCGCCGGCCAGAACGGCTCGGCCGAGGCCGGCCAGAAGGCCATCAACACCATGATGAACTTCTGCCGGGCCAACCGGAAGCTCAAAGACCCGGTCTGCGGATAAATGATCAAAAGCGGGAGCCCTCTCTCATGAAGACGAGGACGACTTCCCGAAATCGCCGATAAAGCCTGTCATCGCGAGGAGCGAAGCGACGTGGCGATCTCGTTGACCTTCGCGAGATCCATTTTGAAGTATTCTCCATCTTGCTAACGCATTAAAAGAGTCTTACCGCATCCATTTAGGTAAGCCATTTTTCTACTTGATATACAATTTAAATTATGTTATACTTTTGTGCAATTAGGAGATCAACATGACTACCACAGTCGTCACCACAAAAGGGCAGATCGTCATCCCCTTTCGTATCCGGCGCAAGCTGAATATCAAAAAAGGGACCAAGCTTTATATCGAAGAAAAAGGACAAGAGATCATCCTAAGGCCGGTCACCGCCGCCTATTTCGAAAAAATATCGGGCATCCTTCCGACCAAAGGGAAGCTGACCAAAGCCCTCCTCGAAGAGAGGGCCCGCGACAAGAAGAAGGAAGAGTGAGCATGATCAGAATCCTTGATGCCCATGCTTTGATGATCTATTTGGAAAAGGAACCGGGGCATGAGAAGTTGGAATCTCTTTTTGTTCAGGCCGTTGAGAAAGATGAACACCTGCTGATGACGACGGTCAACTACGGCGAAATATACTACATCATTCTGAGGGAGTGCGGCCAGACCAAGGTCAACGAAATTGAAGCTGTCCTCCGCACCTTGCCGATCGAAGTCATAGATGTCGATATCCATCTGGCCAAAGAAGCGGCCAGATTCAAAGCCCTCAAAAAGCTGTCGTACGCGGATTGTTTCGCCGCGGCCCTGACCAAGATCCGCAAAGGCGAGCTCGTCACCGGAGATCGCGAATTCAAGACCATGGAAAACGAAATCAAAATCGTATGGATTTCTTGAAAAGTGATATCAAAACGGCAAAGATGTACTTAAAGCAAAAAGCGGTGGTCCTTTTTTCCGGCGGGATCGACTCCACGACGGCGCTTCACTGGGCGCTCCACCGGGCGAAGGACGTCCACGCCCTGACCTTCGATTACGGCCAGCGGCACAAGGTCGAGGTCCGCATGGCCGGGATCGCGGCCCGAAAGCTCGGCGTTCCCCGGACGGTCCTCAAGATCGACCTGGGCCAGGTCGGCGGCTCGGCGTTGACGGATCCGGCCATCCGCCTCCCGCGCTTCAAAAAATTGTCCGAACTGCGGCCCGGACCGCCGGCGACATACGTCCCCTTCCGCAACGGCATCCTCCTGGCCTTCGCCGCAGCCTGGGCCGAGGCCCGCGCCATCCGCGAGATCGTCTGTGGTTTCAACGTCATCGACTCGCCGGATTATCCCGACACGCGGCCCGAGTTCGTCCGGGCGATCGAACGAGCGATCAACGCCGGGACGAAGGCGGCCTTCGGCGCCGCCAGGATGAAAATCGTGGCGCCCTTTGTTCGGTTTAAAAAATCCGACATCATCCGCTGGGGCCTGGCCCACGGCGTCGATTACTCGTATGCGGTCTCCTGCTATGCCGGGAATGAGATTCCCTGCGGGACCTGTTCGTCATGTCTATTGCGGGAGCGCGCCTTCGCCGAAGCCGGCGCACGAGACCCCTTGATCGAGCGACTTGGAAGGAGAAAAAGACCATGAGCTGGATATTGCGTGTCCGCGATAAATTCCAGGCGGCCCATTTCCTCAAGGGATACAAGGGGAAGTGCGAGAAGCTCCACGGCCATACCTTCCAGGTCGAGGTGGCGATCGAAGTCCAGGAGCTCGACGGCACGGGGCTCGGGATCGACTTCGCCCTGATCAAAAAGAAACTGGCCGAGATCCTTCCCGACCACACCCTGCTCAACGAGGTCTACGAGTTCAACCCTTCGGCCGAGAACCTCGCCCGCCGGTTGTTCGCCGAGTTGAAAAAATCGTTCCCGGTCAAGAACGTGACCGTCTGGGAATCCGAGGATGCCTCAGCCACCTACGCTGAAGATCGTTGAGATCTTCGCCTCCGTCCAGGGCGAAGGCCTGCGCCAGGGGGAGCCGACGATCTTCATCCGGCTCGCGGGCTGCGATCTCCGCTGTTCCTTCTGCGACACGAAATACGCCTGGACGGGCGGCAAGACCTCAACCACTTCGCGGGTCTTGGCCAAGGTCCGCGCGCTCCGGAAGCGCTTTCCTGCCGACTGGGCCTGCCTGACGGGAGGGGAGCCGTTCCTTCAGGATATCGGGCTTCTTGTCGACGGCTTGAAAAAAGAAGGGCTGAAGGTCCAGGTCGAAACCAACGGGAGGAATTTCCGTCAACTCGCGGCGGACTGGCTTTCAGTCTCGCCCAAACCCGGCCGATTTGACTATCATCCCGGGTTCCGGCGGCGGGCTAAAGAAGTGAAGCTGGTCGTTTCTAAAACCCTGACCTTTGAAACCGTCAGAAGGCTGCGTCAGGAATTCCCCGGATCAGTCCCCATTCTCCTCCAAGCCGAGTCGAACAAGGCTTGGAGCTTGGCTAAAGGGCGGCGGCTGTTGGATCGGGCCTTAAAACAAGGACTGAAGAACATCCGCCTCTCCGTCCAGCTCCACAAGATCCTCGGCCTGCCATAGAGAGGTCACCTCCACGGAGAATAGGTGTACCGTTTGAGGCGTAAAAGGCAGGTTCGGCAAGCGCCGGAAAAGATTACTCCGGCCGGCGCTTCATGAAGAACCGGTATCCCGCCCTGGTCAAGTAGACTCCCGTCAGAATGATCGCGGCGCCGAGGACCTGGACGGAACGGATCCGGTCGCCGAGCAGGAACGCGGCGAAGACGGCGGTGAAAACGGGCGTCAAGTTGCTGTAGATCGCGGTCTTGGCGTTCCCCACCTTCTTCACCGAGTAATACCAAAAGATATATCCGAAGACGAACCCGAAGAGCGAGGAAAGGACTAGAAAGGCCCACGCTTTCCAAGAGACCCGGGCCCAGGGGATGGCCAGAATATCGCCGGCCGTCAGCGGAAGATAGAAGAGGACCCCCAACGAGACGGTGACGGCCGAGAACTTGAGCGGCGAGAGCTTTTCGAGAAAGGGCTTGGAAAAGACGGTGTAAAGGGCCCATAGGATCGTCCCGAAGAAGATGAACAGGTCGCCCGTGAAGCTCGCCGCCGAAAAATGGAGCCCGCCATCCTGCCCGACGATGATCAGATAAAGCCCCGAGAACGAGATCAGGATCCCCATCCAGGCGGCCCAGTGGATCCGCTCGATGCCGAGCGCCGCGCTGAGAAGGGCGACGAAGATCGGCGACATCGACAGGATGAGCGACGTGTTCGAAGCCGAAGTCAAGCTCACCCCGCGGATGAAAAAAATCTGATACAGCGTGTTTCCGGCTACTCCGATGAGGAGGAGCTTCCAGGCGTCCCCTTTGTCAAGACGGAATCCTTCCCCCGATAGGGCAAGGAGGACGAGGAAAATGACGGCCGTCACCAGCAGCCGCACGCCGTTGAACCCGCCCGGCGTCAACTCACGGAGGGCGATCTTGATAAGGCTGAAATTGATCCCCCACATCACCACGGCCAACAGCATCAAGGCATCGCTGAGGCCGAAGGCGGTACTGTTGCGGAAGGTCACTCTTGGAAGGAAACCCTTGGATGGGGTTTCCTTCCGACGTTCCGGTGGGAAAATCCCGCCGTCCCTGCCATCCTTCCAATGAGCTTTAAACCACGCATTGATCCGGAAAGTCATGCGGGAGCGGGGCATGGGATGAGGATGTCCTTCGGATGTCGTTGTGAGGAGCGCAAAGTGAAGATGCGGCTCCGGCCTCAGGAGGTCGTTCTCCGGGACCGGGGGTAGCGGGCCTCAATGACCGAACGGATTCCTCCTCTCGGGTTGAACTGGCCGACGACCGTAGCCCGAACCGGGCGGCAGGCCTTGACCACGTCCTCGAGGATCCGGTTGACGGCGTTCTCGTAAAAAATGCCTAGGTTACGGTAGGATAAAATGTAATCCTTCAGCGATTTGAGCTCCAAACAGCGCGCGCGGGGGACATAGCGGACGACGAGCATCCCGAAATCGGGCAGGCCCGTCTTGGGGCAGACGGACGTGAATTCGGGGATCTCGATGGCGATCTCGTAGTCGGGGAATTGGTTGGCGAACGTTTCGATGGCCGGCAGGCGAGCGTCGAGGCCGGCCTTGGCTTCTTTGTCGGTAGTGCGGCGCATGTCTCTTTCTCTCTTTATTTAAAATAGGATATAGTATAATTTCAAAACCCGAAAATATCCAGCCTGTCGGCCCGTGCCATCGGAAGGAAGACTTGAGAGAATGAGATCCTATATATATGGTCCCGTGCCCTCGCGCCGGCTGGGCTATTCCCTGGGTGTCGATATCCTGCCCTTTAAGACCTGTTCCATGGACTGCATCTATTGCCAGCTCGGCTCCGGGGCGAAAACCACGGTTCAGAGAAAAGAATACGTCCCCGTCCGCGCCGTGTTGGCCCAGATCAGGGCCGCGCTGGCCGGAAGCCGGAGGATCGACGCGGTGACCTTCTCCGGATCGGGGGAACCCGGTCTGAACTCGGGGATCGGGAAGATCATCCGCGGCATCAAGAAAACGACGGGCATCCCCGTCGTCGTCTTGACCAACAGCTCCTGTCTGGTCAGTCAAAAAGGCCGGCAGGAATTTTTGGCGGCGGACATCGTCGTTCCATCCCTGGACGCCGCGACCGACCGCATCTTTCAAAAGATCAATCGCCCCCACGCAAGTCTGAAGGTCGATAAGATCATCGACGGCCTGGTCCGGTTCCGCCAGGAATTCGCAGGGCGGATCTGGCTCGAAATCATGCTGGTCAAGGGGGTCAACGACGGCCCGGCCCATCTCAAAAAGCTCAAGGAAGCCGTCGCCCGCATCCGGCCGGACAAGGTCCAACTCAACACCGTGGTCCGCCCCCCGGCCGAGAGGTCCGCTCGGCCCTTGAACCGTGCCGAACTCAAAAAGATCCGGGTCTTCTTCGGCGAAAACGCAGAGATCATCGCCGACTTCAAGGCCGGGAGCCGGAAGGCCGATGCCGGCGACATACCGGCCTCTATCCTCGCCGCCGTCGGCCGGCGGCCGATGACGGCGCGCGACCTCTCCCTGTCGCTGGGGCTGCCGGCCGAGGAAATCTCGGCCCAGATCATCCGCCTCCAAGCGGCGGGAAAGGTCCGGGCCGTCCCGCATCATGACCGGCTCTATTACGAGAAAGCTTAGGCTTTTCTTTTTAGGGGAGTTATGCTAACAATATCTCTTAAAAAAAACCGCCGGGCGGATCATCGCTGAGGGAGAAGGAGTCATTCATGCTCGACATCACCCATTTCCCCAAGGCCACCAAATATTGGTATATGGGCAAGTTTCACGACTGGTCCGAACTCACCCTTCACCCGATGGCTCACGGCCTTCACTACGGGACGACGGTCTTCGAGGGCATCCGGGCCTACCCGACGGCGAAAGGCTCGGCCGTTTTCCGTTTGCCCGAGCACGTCGACCGGCTGATCTACTCCGCCGCCGTGGCCAAGATGAAACTGCCCTACGGCAAGGACGAGATCATCGCCGCGATCAAGCGGACGATCCAGGCGAACAAGCTTGAAGCGTGCTATATCCGGCCGCTCTATTTCTATTCCTACGGAAATCTCGGACTCGTCCCTAAAGCTTCCCCCGTCGAGCTCGTCATCGCCGCCTGGGAATGGAGCGCCTACCTCGGCGAGAAGGCCGACCTCGGCGTCTCGGTCTACATCATGCCCTGGCGCAGAGTGCACCACAGCCAGCTCGACATGAAGGCCAAACTGGGCGGCATCTACATGCAGTCCACGATCAGCGGCCTCGAAGCGCGGGCCCAAGGCTGCGATGAAGCCGTCTTTTTGAACCTCGAGGGTCGCGTGGCCGAAGGTCCCGGAGAGAACCTCTTCATCGTCAAGGACGGCGTGGTCAAGACCAATGAACTGTCCGAATCCGTCCTGGAAGGCATCACCCGGACGAGCGTTCTCGAGATCGCCAAGGACCTCGGCTTCAAGACGGCGGTCGGCCCGCTGACCAAGGAGGAGTTCTTCTCCGCAGACGAATCGTTTTTCACCGGGACGGCGGTCGAGGTCGTCCCCATCGTCAAGATTACCGACGGGTCGGACCCCCAGGCCGGCCGCCGGAATTATCCCGTCGGGACGGGCAAAACCGGGGATATCGTCCGGAAGATCCGAAGCGCTTATATTGATGTCGTCCGGGGAAAGATCGGGAAGTTCGAAAAATGGCTGACCTTCGTGAATGAGTGACATCCCGCGTCCGTTCACGGCCATCGGCGTCGTCCATTCGCCGTTCAAGCGACCCGAGGACATCCCCGTGGAAATGAACGCCGACCCGCACGGGTTCGACGCCGTCGCGGGGGAGATCGAGATCTTCCCCGAATTCGAATCGGGCCTCAAAGATATCGACGGCTTTTCCCATCTGATCGTCGTCTTCGCCTTTCACTCCGCCGGCGAGCCCCGGCTCCTTGTGCGGCCGCCCTTCGAGACCGGGGTCCGGGGCGTCTTCGCCACCCGCTCTCCCCATCGGCCCAATCCCGTCGGCTTGACCGTGGTCAAGCTCCTCGGCCGGACCGGGGCCATCCTCCGGGTCTCCGGCCTCGACATGATCGAAGGCACGCCCGTCCTGGACCTCAAGCCCTATACGGTGAAAGATCAGAAGCCGGACATCAAGACCGGTTGGATAAAATAATTCAAGGAGGACACCATGCTACGTCCCCATTTTAAATCGGGGACGTGGTATGGTGTCCCTCTAAGAGATATGAAAAGGAGGTCCCATCCATGCCCAAGTCAGCTGTCCTGGTCCTATCGGCCGTCCTGCTCTTCTCCCTTCCTCTGAAGGCCCAGACGACGAAGGTTTTTCCCTTCGACTATCGGATCGAGGAGCTGGAGAACGGGCTCAAGGTCGTTTCCGTGCCGCTCAGCAACCCGAACATCATTGCCTATTACACCATCGTCCGCTCGGGTTCGCGCAACGAAGTGGAGCCGGGAAAATCGGGCTTCGCCCATTTCTTCGAGCACATGATGTTCAAGGGAACGAAACAGGTCCCCAAGGCCGCCTACGACGATTTCCTGACCCGGCTCGGGGCGGGCACCAACGGCTTCACCACCGACGACTTCACCTGCTACTTCGTCGTTTTCGCCGGCCGGGAGAACCTGGAGAAGGTCGTCCGGACCGAGGCCGACCGGTTTATCAACTTGTCCTACACCGAGGATGTGATCAAGACCGAAGCGCCCGTCATCGAAGGCGAGTACTATGCGAGCGTCTCCAATCCCGACCGCCGCCTGTCCGAGCTCCTGCGCGATACGGCCTTCGAAAAACACTCATACAAGCACACCACCCTGGGCTTCCTCAAAGACATCCAAGACATGCCCAATCAGTACGAATACAGCCTGCTCTACCAAAAGCGCTTCTACGCCCCGGACAACTCCATCCTTCTCGTCGCCGGCGATTTCGATCCCGCTCAGCTCCTGGCCTTCGTCAAAAAGTATTACAGCGGCTGGGAGAAATCGAACACCACCCTCCAGACGCCGGTCGAACCGCCGCAGACCCAGCTCAAGCGGGCCCATTATGCCTGGCCGACCAAGACGCTGCCCCGGCTGGCCGTCGCCTTCCACGGCCCGGCCTATTCGGACGAGGTGATCGACAAGGCCGCGCTCGACCTGTTGGCCGAGGTCTCTTTCTCGTCTTCGTCGCCTCTCTATCAGAGGCTCGTCAACGAAGAGCAGAAATGCCTCTCGCTCGGCGCGGGCTTCAACGACACGCGCGACCCGTCCCTGTTGATCTTCAACGCCGTCCTGAAGAACGAAGAGGACCTGCCCTATATCGAAGGAGAAATTCTCAAGGAACTGGAGAAGGCCAAGACCGAGCCCGCCCCCGGCCGGAAGCTGGCCGACATCAAATCCAACACGAAATACGCGCTGGCCGGCGCGCTCGGCACCACCGACGGGGTCGCCGGGACGCTGGCGTTCTATATCAATCTGGCCGCCGACCCCGGGACCCTGAACAAGCTGTTCGGCCTCTACGACAAGGTCACGCCCCGGGACATCCAGGCGATGGCCAAAAAATATTTCAAGCCGGCCAATTGCACGATCGTCACCTTAGCGGGAGGCCAAACGAAATGAGAGGCGCCATGAAAACCCATCTGCTCGGTCTGTTGTTGATCGGGGTTTTGGTTCTGCTGATATCGTGCGGGAGCAAGGTCGATCCGAACAAGCTCGTCCTGGAGCTTCTGCCCGTCGCCGACAATCCCCTGGTTCATTTCCGCGTCCTGATCAAGATCGGCTCGGCCAACGACCCCTCCGGCAAGGAGGGCCTCTGCCAGCTCGCCTGGAACATGCTCGCCGACGGCGGGACGCGCTTGATGTCGATCAAGGAGATCACGGAGAAGTTCTACCCCATGGCGGCGAGCCTTTCGTTCAGCCTGGACAAGGAGATGGCCGCTTTCTCCGGGACGGTCCACAAGGGCAACCTGGATAAGTACTACGCGATTTTCAAGGACATGCTCCTTGACCCAGGTTTCCGCGAGGACGACTTTAACCGCCTCAGGACCAATCAGCTCGACTTCATCGAAAAGACGCTCACCGCCAACATGGACGAGCCGTTCGGCAAGGAGATCTTGAACCTTATGCTCCACGACGGCCACCCTTACGGCCATCACGAAGCCGGGACGGTCGAATCGGTGAAGGGCCTGACGCTCGATGACGTCAAGGCTTTTTACAAGGAGCAATTTGTTCAGGGCAACATCATCCTCGGGTTGGCCGGCGGATATCCCGCCGATCTTCCGGTCAAGATCGAAGCCGATTTCAAACGGCTGCCGGAGAGCTTCACCCCGCGCTTGAGCCTGCCGCCGGCCCACATGCCTCAGGGGATCGAGGTCGTGATCGCGGACAAGCCGACGCCGGCCACGGCCATTTCCATGGGCTTTCCCGTCTCGCTGACGAAGGCCGACAAGGACTTCTTCGCCCTCTGGATCGCCGGCTCGCATTTCGGGGAGCACCGCCAGTCGGTCTCGCACCTTTTCCAGAAGATCCGCGAGGAGCGCGGGCAGAACTACGGCGATTACGCGTATATCGAGCACTTCGTCCAGGGCCGCGACAAATTCCCGGCGCCCAACCACGCCCGCCGGCAGCAGTTTTTTTCGATCTGGATCCGGCCGCTGGCCAATTCCAACCGCCATTTCGTCATCCGCCAGGCCTTGCGGGAGCTCAAGAAGCTCGTCGACGAGGGGCTTTCCGAGGAACGTTTTCAGCTCGTCCGGACATACCTGCTCAATTACACGAAGCTCTATGCCCAGACGCTCGGCGAACGGCTCGGCTGGCAGATGGATTCGCATTATTACGGGTATCAGGATTTTCTGGCCGAAGCGCAGTCCGTTCTGCCCCGGCTGACGCGGGACGACGTGAACCGGGCGATCAAGAAATACCTGAATTTCGAAAACATCTGCCTGGCCGTGATCACCCAGGACGCGGAAGCCCTCAAGAACGACCTCGTTTCCAATACGCCCTCCCCGATCAAGTACGCCAATCCGAACATGCCCGGAGCGGTCCTCGATGAGGACACGGTGATCCAGGAATACCCGCTCGCCGTCAAACTGGAAAAGGTGAAGACCGCCCCGGCCGCGGAATTCTTCCAGAAAGCGGGCCTGCCGGGAAAATAAATAAAATGGGGACATGTACCTTGAATAAAAAGGGGACATGTACCTTGGGGACACATACTTTGGGGACACGTACCGTAACTAATAAGATGGGGGCATATGCTTTGGGGACATATCACAAAATTCTAATTTCGGTATGTGTCCCCAAGGTACATGTCCCCTTTTGTCTTCATGGGGAGATCCATGAATAAGACGACAAATCCCTGGACGGCCGCGGAAAAGGCCGTCCTGGCCAGGCTCGACGCCCCGATCAAAATCCAGCATTTCCTCAATAAGATAGCCTATGATCCCGTTCCTGGGACGGCCTCGCCGCGCCTGGTCATGCGGGAGCGGAAAGCCAACTGCTTCGAAGGCGCGCTCTTCGCCGCCGCCGCTCTTCGACATCTCGGCCATCCGCCCCTCCTCGTCGACATACGCTCGCACAACGACGACGACCACGTCCTGGCTGTGTTCCGCCGGAACGGCGCCTGGGGCTGCGTAGCCAAATCCAACTTCACCGTGCTCCGCTTCCGCGAACCCGTCTATCGTTCCATCCGCGAGCTGATGATGTCCTACTTCGACGTCTACTTCAATTCGATCGGAGAGAAGACCCTACGCGCCTATTCCGTCCCGTTCGACCTGATCCGCTTTGACAAGAACGATTGGATGACGACCGAGGAGGACGTGAGCTATATCGGGGACGCCCTGGACCGGGCCCGCCATTACAAGGTCATGACGTCGGCCATGGTCCACGACCTGCAGATGACCGATCCCGACCTGATCAAGGCGGGATTGATGGGCGCCGATGCAGCCGGACTGTTCAAGCCGAAGACATAGCCCCTTCCCGGCTATTTGTTTTGGAGAAGTTCGGAGGAGATCGAGCGGATGAGCTCCCAGGCGGCTCGGACGTGGCGTTCAGCGGTCGTCCTCTGGCCGATGACCATCCGCAGAGTGAATTTTCCGTTCAACACCGTGTGCGATAAATAAACCTTGCCCGTTGCGTTCAGCCGGTCGAGAAGTTCCTTGTTGAGCCTGTTCAGCGTCCCGATGTCCAGGCCGTCGTTCAGGCGGAAGCAAACCAGGCCGAAACGGACCGGGGCCATGAGCTCGAATTTCGGTTCCGCCTCGACCCAGCTTTTGAAGAGCCGGGCCAGCCGGAGGTGTTCCCGGACAAAGGCCTGCAGCCCCTCGACGCCGTACGAACGGATGACGAACCAGAGCTTCAGCGCCCGAAACCGCCGCCCGAGCTGGATGCCCCAGTCGCGGTAGTTCTTGACGTAAGGATCGACGCCGGTCTTCAGGTATTCCGGATGGACCTCGAACGTCCGCAGGAGCGGACCCGGGTCCTTGACGTAATAGGCCGAACAGTCGAAATTGGTCAGCATCCATTTATGCGGATTGAAAACGAACGAATCCATGTCTTCCGCGCCGTCCAGCATCCAGCGCATCTCGGGCAGGACGGCCGCCGTCCCGGCATAGGCCGCGTCCACGTGGAGCCACGTGCCGTGGCGCCGGGCGATCGCTCCGATCGCCCGCAGCGGATCGACGGCCGTGGACGACGTCGTCCCGAGCGTCGCCACGACGCAGGCCGGCTGGAAGCCCTGCTCCTTGTCTTTGCGGATGGCCTCCTCCAGCTTTTCGGGGACCATGGCGAACTCCGCGTCCGTGGGGATCAGCCGAAGGTTGGCCCTCCCGAAGCCGGCGATCTTGACCCCTTTTTCGATGCTCGAGTGCGTTTCCTCGGAAGCGTAGACCGTGAGCCCTCGTTTCAAGCCTTTTTCGTTGGACTCGAAATCCGTCGCTTTCTCCCGGGCCGAGAGCAGCGCGCACAGCGTCGCCGTCGAGGCGGTATCCTGGATGACACCCGCCATGCCCTCGGGGAGCCCCAGCATCTTGCGCAACCACTCCAGGACCGCGTCCTCGAGCTCGGCGGCCGCGGGCGACGTCTGCCAGACCATGCCCTGAGCGCCGAGCCCGGCCGTCAGCAGCTCGGCCAGAACGGAGGCCGGGCTGTTGTTGGCCGGAAAATAGGCGTGCCAGCCGGGATGCTGCCAGTGGGTCATCCCCGGCAGGATGATGGTCTTAAAATCATCGAAGATCCGGTCCATGGATTCGCCCCGCTGGGGCGCCTCGGCGGGGATCCTGGCCTTGATCTCACCCGGGTTCAGCCGGGACATGACCGGCAGATTTTCGACGTTAACCATATAATCGGCGAGCCAATCGACGAATTCGTGACCATACCGCCGGAAAAGCTCATTGTCCATGGCCATTCTCCTCGGAAAATCCTTATCGTCCATTTATTCCCCCTTTTCTAAAGGGGGGACTGAGGGGGATTAAACTCTCGTCTGCGCGGCTTTTATTCTAGTCCAAGGCCGGTTTCGAGTCAAAAGGCCTTCGTCGACCCCCCATTTTCGATCATTCGCCCCGGAATTCCGTCAAAAAGACCCGTTTTTCTCGGGGGAAACGGCCTTTGGGATCGCCTTCGTGGAAAAAATGAAATATTTTAAAAAAATTGTTGCATCGAAGCGAAAAAGTGTGGTATAATATTTGTAAGTTAGTAAGCGGGGGAAGCGAAAATTTAAGAAATCGAAAAAATTTTTCTTTTTTTCCCGGCGCATTCCAGATTCCCTGTTATTCCAGAGACACGTGCCGCAATAATGGGGACATGTACTTTGGGGACATATCCCGGGTATGTGTCCCCAAACTACATGTCCCCGATTTCGATCAGTCCCCATTCAATTATTTGCAACTTTTCCGCCTTTCGCTCCGTATATAAAAGTGAGATGAACAAAAAGAAGCGGACGGCAGCCGATCTGAAGAACAAGCCCTTCCTTTTTCCCTCCTCCTCAATATGGGAGTTTACGATAAATTTCGTTATTCTCCCCTAATCTTTTTCCTTAACAGGCCGTTTCCTCTCCAACCGGAGGAGGCGGCCTGTTTCATTTTGGAATTCTCAGACACATACCGAATTCGAGAATTCGGTATGTGTCTGAGAATTCCGAGAGCCTCATTGGTATTGACAGGCGAAAGCCATTGGTCTATAAATATTTCTTCAGGCTTAAATGCCAGGGAAGTCCGTGAAATGCGGACACAGCCCCCGCTACTGTGATCGGGGACGAATCCCGGACGACGCCACTTTCCTCCGCTGAGGATAGGAAGGCCCGGGAGGAGGACGATCCGAGAGTCAGGAGACCTGCTTTAAGCCTCGATACCCGCCTTCGTGGGGAAGGCAGGGCGTTTTTTTTTGCTCGAAAAAGCGGGGGCCAACGGAGGAGGTCCAACGGATATGGGCAACATCGCCATTATTTTCGCCTTTGCTCTCGCTCTGGTCCCGCCGCAGTTCGGAGGCGAGGACAAAAAGGGCCAGACGGCCGCCCCGCAGTCCCTTCAATACGAGATCGTGGTCACCGCCACCCGGATCGAGACGCCGGCCCGGGAGTTGGCCAGTTCCGTGACGGTGATCACCCGGACGGACCTGGAGAGGTCGAACCGGCCGACGGTCCTCGAAGCCCTGCGGGACGTCATGGGCCTCGCGGTCATTCAGAACGGCGGGCCGGGATCGTCCTCCTCCGCGTTCCTCCGGGGAGCCAACTCCGAGCATCTCCTCGTCCTCCTCGATGGCGTCGAGGTCAATGACCCCATCAATCCGTCCCGGTCGTACGACTTCGCCCACTTGTCCGTCGACAACGTCGAGCGGATCGAGATCCTGCGCGGCCCCCAGAGCACGCTCTACGGTTCGGACGCTCTGGGCGGCGTGATCAACATCCTGACCAGGAAAGGGCAGGGCAAACCTCGGCTGACGCTTTCGTCCCAGGCGGGATCTTTCAAAACGCTGGCTAACGCCGTGGACCTGGGAGGTTCCAGCGGCCGGTTGAATTATGCTTTCGGCCTGTCTCAGTTCTCGTCGGCGGGGATCTCGGCGGCATCGACGGCTTTATCCGGGAACGCGGAAAAAGACGCCTACCGGAATCTCGGTCTTTCGGGAAGACTGGGGATCGCCCTCGGCGATAATCTCGAAGCCGATCTCATCGTCCGCTCGGTGGCGGCCCGGACGGACCTGGACAATTTCGGCGGCCCCGGCGGCGACGATCTCAACAGCGTCCAGGATTACCGCTCCTTTTTCCTGCGCGGCCAGGTGCGCGGTCTTTTCCTCAAGAACCATTGGGAGCAGAAGCTCGGCTTCTCGTATATCGACTCGCGCCGTGACCATGACAATTCGGTCGACGCGGCTCATCCGTTCGATTCGGAACAGGGGACGTTCAAAGGCGGCCTTTTGAAGCTCGACTGGCAGAACAACGTTTTCCTTCATCCCTCCAACACGCTCACCCTCGGCGCCGACCTCGCCCGGGAACGGGGCGAGTCCGCGTACACGTCTTTCGGCGTCTGGGGGCCCTATGAAAGCGATTTTCCTCGGCGGACGGCCGACACGGCGGGCCTTTACGTTCAGGACCAATTGAAGATCGCCGAGCGGTTCTTCGCCACCGTCGGCGCGCGCCTCGACCATCACAGCCGATCCGGGACGGCCGTCACCTATCGCCTGGCCCCGGCCTACTTCTTGGAAGCGACACAGACGAAGTTCAAAGCCACGCTCGGCACCGGCTTTAAATCCCCCTCGCTCTATCAGCTTTACGCGCCGGGGACGTTCTGGGGTCCGATCGGGAACGAGCGGCTCAAGCCGGAGGAGAGTCGCGGTTGGGACGCCGGGATCGAGCAATATTTCCTGAACGGGACCGTCCTGGCGGGAATCACCTATTTCCGCAACGATTTCAGAAACCTCGTCGATTTCGATTTCAGCCTGGGTTACATCAACATCGGGCGGGCCCGGACCCGCGGTCTGGAACTATCCGGCGAGGTCCGAAGCGTCGAGAACCTCCGGCTCCTGACCTCCTACACCCGCCTGGATGCGCGGGACCTGGATTCCGGCGCCGATCTGCTCCGGCGGCCGCGGGACAAGTTCACGGCCCAGGCCGACTGGATGTTCCTCAAAAAATGGACCGTCGACCTCTCGGCGGTTTACACGGGGCGGAGGGCGGACAAGGATTTCTCGGGTATGGTCGCGCGCGACGTCATCCTGCCGGGCTATTGGCTCCTGGACGCCACGCTTTCCTGCGCCGTTTTTTCGAGGACACAGCTGTTCCTGCGTCTCGACAACATCCTCGACGCGAGATACGAAACCGTCTTCGGTTATGGGACGCCGGGTTTTTCCGTCTATGGGGGATTCAAGATCGGTCTGTCAAGGGACGAGCCTTAGGCTCGCCACTCGCCCGTGGCTTGTATCCCACGGGCGAGTACGGCGGAAGTGGACCCCCGGGCAATGCCCGGGGCCCCGGCCGCCGTTGAATTGACGAGCGCAGCGAGGGATCCGACCCTTTGGGTCGTCCTGAACGAAGTGAAGGATCTCATTCAACCTCGGGAAGTGTGAATGAGATCTTCCAATCCGCCCAGGATGACCTCAGAGGTGATCGGCCAGGATCTTGACGGCGATCAGAAGAAGCACGATGCCGCCGGCGATCTCCGCCCACTTCCCGGCCAGCTTGCCGAGGAACGGCCCGATCTTCGTTCCGGCCATCGTCACCGTGAAACAGACGAGGCCGATGACGGCCGCGGGCAGGAGGATCGGCACCCGGAGAGCGCCGAAGCTCAATCCGACCGCGAGCGCGTCGAGGCTGGTGGCCACGGATAGAAGGATGAGGGGGAAGCCCTTGGTCACGTCGGCCGCTTTCCGCTCGATCTCCTCCTCCTTGTGAAAGGATTCGGCGATCATCTTACCCCCGACAAAGACGAGCAAGCCCGCGGCCACCCAATGGTCGTAGTCGGTGATGAACTTGATGACCGTTTGGCCCGCCGCCCATCCGGCGATCGGCATCACGAACTGAAACAGCCCAAAAAGAAAAGCCAGGCGGAGGGATTGGGCTCCGCGGAGGCCGTCCCGGGAGAGACTGAGGCCGACCGCCACGGCAAAGGCGTCCATGGTTAAGGCTAGGGCGACGCCGAGGACGTACAGGATGCTCATTTCAAAAATTCCAAGACCAGGGCCGTCATCAGAAAAACGGCCGGAGGCAGGGCTTTCTCGTCGAAATCGAAGGCCGGGTGGTGGTGCGGATATTTCGTCCCGTCGCCCGCGCCGAAGAACAGAAACGCGCCGGGGACCTCCTGGAGATAGCGGGCGAAATCCTCGCCTCCCATCACCGGATCGATGGCCAGGATGTTTTCTTCCCCCAGCGCCCGTTTCGCTACGTCCAGCACCAGATCGACCGAGGCGAAATCGTTGACAAGCGGCGGATAGCCGTCCTCATACACGATTTCGGCCGAAGCGCCGAACGCCGCGCACGTCCCTTCGACGACCTCACGGATCCGCTTTTTCATCAGCGCCTGGACCTTCGGATCGAGCGTCCGGACCGTGCCGGTGAGCTTCACTTCGCCCGGGATGATGTTGTTCGCCGTCCCGCCGTGGACCGCTCCGAACGAGAGCACGGCCGGTTTCAGAGGATCGACGTTCCGGCTGACGACGCTTTGGAGGTTGACCACGACCTGGGCCGCGGCGAGGACGGGATCGACGGTCGCTTGCGGGATCGCGCCGTGGCCGCCGCGGCCTTTGACCGTGATCCAAATGTTGTCGGATTGGGCCATCATCGGCCCCTTGACGATCCCGAGCGTGCCGGTCGGCAGCGGCTGCCAGAGATGGAGCCCGAAGATGGCCTCGACGCCTTCGAGGGCGCCGGCCTCGATCATCGCCTTCGCCCCGCCGGGAGGATGCTCTTCGGCGGGCTGGCAGAGGAAAACGACGGTCCCTTTGAAAGCGCCTTTGCGGCGGGCCAGCAGTTCAGCCACACCCATCAGGACGGCCATGTGTCCGTCGTGGGCGCAGGCATGCGCGGCGCCCGGATTCCGCGAAAGGTAGGCCTTATCCCCCTCTTCCTGGAGCGGCAGCGCGTCGATGTCGGTCCGCAGAGCGACGGTCTTACCGCCGGGTCGGCCCTTCAGAACGGCCCGCAATCCCGTCCCCGCCATCTTCTTGACGGGCAGGCCCAGTTTTTTGAAATGTTCGCCCAAATAGGCCGATGTCCATTTTTCTTCCAAGGCCACTTCGGGATGCCGGTGCATCTCCCGGCGCCAGGCGATGAGCCGCCCGCTCAAATTCCCGATATCCTTCCTCAGGTCATCCCACATGTCCGTTCTCCGTCGACGTCAACGAATTGCGTCCTTTTTGACGGTAAGCTCACTCCGTCGGATCTCCGCCTCCTCGAAAGGAAAAGGCTCAAGCCGACGGCGACGACGGCATTGACCGCCAGGGCGACGAAACCCGCGTTCAGCCCCAGGAAGGGATCGTGCCCGCCGAAAACGAGGACGGCGGCGCCGAGAGAGAGGGCGAGTCGGGGCTTTTTGCGCATCAGGGCCTCCCGGTTCCGTCCATTATAGCAAAAAGCGATTTATGCTATAATGTTTGGTTTCTTATGGCGTTTTGACGACAACCATGGACGAACATATCATCCTCCGCGGCGTCAGGGTCCACAACCTGAAGGCCATCGATCTCAACATCCCTCTCTACAAGCTCATCGTCGTCACCGGGGTCAGCGGTTCCGGGAAATCGTCTTTGGCGTTTGACACCCTCTACGCCGAGGGCCAGCGCCGCTACATCGAATCCCTCTCGGCCTACGCCCGCCAGTTCCTGGAACGGATGGATAAGCCGGACGCCGACCTGATCGAAGGCATCACCCCGGCCATCGCCATCCAACGGAAGGCGGCGACCAAGAACCCGCGCTCCACGGTCGCCACGGTCACCGAGACTTACGATTACCTCCGCGTCCTCTTCGCCCGGATCGGCGTCGTTCACTGCCTCCAGTGCGGCCGTCCCGTCGTCCGCGACACGATCGATTCCATCGCCGAGACACTCACCGCCCATCCCGCCGGGACGAAGGTCCTGATCTCGTTCGCCTGGCCGGCGGACGGAGGCCTGGCCCGCCTCAAGAAGCTCGGCTATTACCGGGCCGTCCGCGACGGGGAGGTCGTCGAAATCAACGGCCTCCGGGCCAAAAAGGACGAAACACTCGATATCTTCGTCGACCGCCTCGCTCTCGATCCGGCGGACCGCGAGCGCCTCGTCGACTCGCTCGAGGCCGGGCTCAAGCACGGCCAAGGCCGGGTCAAGGTCCGGACCGAGGACGGCCGCGAGTTCGTCTTCTCGGACAAGCTCGAGTGCAAGACCTGCCGGATCCCTTACGAGGACCCGTTCCCCAATCTCTTTTCCTTCAACAGCCCGCAGGGCGCCTGCCCCGACTGCCACGGCTTCGGCGACCTGGCCGTTCTCGACGAGGACAAGATCGTTCCCGACAAGTCCCGCTCGCTCAAGGACGGCGCGATCGAGCCTTGGACCAAACCCGTTTCGCGCGGCACGATGCGCGAGATGCTGCGCGAGGCGCGGAAGCGGCGCATCCCGATCGACGTCCCCTTCAAGAACCTCAAGAAAGAGTGGCAGCGCTTCATCCTTGACGGCGGCGACGGCTGGATGGGCGTCAAGGGTTTCTTCGACTGGCTCCAGACGAAAAAATACAAGGTTCAGGTCCGCGTCTTCCTTAGCCGTTACCGGAAGTTCATCGCCTGCCCGACCTGCGGCCAACGCCGCCTCAATCCCCTGGCCCTGAGCGTGAAGGTGGACGGGCTGTCGATCGGCGACATCGTCCGCCTTACGGTCAAGGACGGCCACGAATTCTTCCGGAAACTCGAGCTTCCTCCCTTCCAGAAGCAAGTCGCCGACAAGCTCGTCGCCGAGATCCAGAATCGCCTGAAATTTCTGCTCGAGGTCGGGCTCGACTACATCTCGCTCGACCGGATGACCTTCACCTTGAGCGGCGGGGAAGCCCAGCGGATCAACCTGGCCGCGGCCCTGAGCTCATCGCTCGTCGGGACCCTCTTCGTCCTCGACGAGCCCTCGATCGGCCTTCATCCCCGCGACAACCGGCGCCTGATCCAGATCCTCAAGTCCCTGAAGGAGATCGGCAATACGGTCATGGTCGTCGAGCACGACCCGGAGATCATCCGCTCCGCCGACCACCTCATCGACCTCGGGCCGCGGGCGGGCGAGCACGGCGGGGAGATCATGTTCGACGGCCCGGCCGAAGCGTTCCTCCAGAGCCCGACATCCCTGACGGCGCGCTATATCCGGGGCGAAAAGGAGATCCCCGTCCCGAAGCGGAGGCGCGACGCGGCCGCGTTCCTCCTCATCAAGGACGCCCACACCCACAACCTGCGGCATCTGGACGTGCGTCTGCCGCTGGGCGTGTTCACCTGCATCACCGGCGTCTCGGGCTCGGGCAAGAGCACCCTCCTCCACGACGTCCTCTACAAAGGATGGACGGGAGAGACGACGGAGGGCTTCCACGACATCCGGGGCCTGGATTTCGTCGACAAGATCGTCATGGTCGACCAGTCGCCGATCTCCACCTCGCCGCGCTCCATTCCGGCCACCTACACCAAGGCCATGGACGGCATCCGCGTCCTCTTCAGCCAGACGCGCGAGGCGAAGGCCTTGGGCTATCGGCCGGGCTTTTTCTCGTTCAACACCGCTGGAGGGCGGTGCGAGGACTGCCAGGGCGCCGGCCAGCAGATCGTCGAGATGCAGTTCCTGTCCGACGTCACCCTGACCTGTGAAACGTGCGGGGGGAAGCGGTTCAAGAAAGAGATCTTGGACATCCGCTACAAGGGCCGGACCATCGACGACGTCCTTCACCTGACAATCGATGACGCGCTCCAATTTTTCGCCGACCGACCGGACATCACCAAGAGGATCCAGCCGCTGCAAGATGTGGGCCTGGGATACCTGCGCTTGGGGCAGCCGACGACGACCCTCTCGGGCGGGGAGCTGCAGCGCATCAAGCTCGCCTATCATCTCGTCCATGAACGGGACCGGCACATCCTGTATCTGTTCGACGAGCCGACGATCGGTCTCCACATGGACGACGTCTCGACGCTGCTGCGCTGTTTCCAAACGCTGGTCGACGCCGGACACTCCGTCATCGTCATCGAGCACAACCTGGACGTCATCAAGTGCGCGGATTACATCCTCGATCTCGGGCCGGAGGGCGGCGAGGGGGGAGGCGACATCGTCGCCCAGGGAACGCCGGAAGAGATCGCCCGGTCGCGGACGTCCTTCACCGCGAAATTCTTGAAGAAGTGTCTGTCCTGACTCAACCCACCCGATTGACACGGCCATCCCCCTGATATAATCTAGCGACCGAAAAGCATGGACCACCAGACGTCGGCAAGGACGGACCCTCCATGAAGTTCGCCAAACACATCTGGTTCTATATCGGGCTCATCGGCACGGCCCTCGTTTTTCTCCTCATCGAACAGTGGACCCACTGGGAGTTCCTCTGGCACGTGGCCGCCATCCCCCTCGAAATCCTAGTGGCGGTTTTCATCGTCGAGAAGTTCCTCGAGAGCCGCGAGATCAAGGAAAAGCGGCGGCAGCTGATGTATATCAAAAGCTACATGTTCCGCTCGGAGATGCGAAGCCTCTTCATCGCCGATTTCGCCGCCCTCAAATCCCCCCCGGTGACGATGGGGATGATCCGCAACGCGACCTTGGAGGAGCTCCGGGACATGCGGCGCCGGGCGGAGACGATCGAATACGCCTCCCTTGAGGCCATGGAGCCGGTCATCGACGAGTACGTCCGGGCCGAGCGCGTCTGGCACCAATTCAAGGAGCGGGCGATCACTTACAACTTCGACAACATCTTCCTGGATATGATCGCCATCCTCCACTTCATCTATGACGTCAAGCTGTTCAAAGAGAGGAATTCCCGGAAGCTCTTCATCCTCGAGGCCGAAAAGAGGGACGATCTGATGGCCAAGACCCGCAAGATCCTGACCGACGGGATCAAGCTCTTTCTGGATTACGCCATCGAGCTCAAAGAGACGCGGCCCGAGATGTTCGACGAGATGATGGTCGATTACGAGATGTCGATGCACCTCAGGGACGCGTCCTGAATCCGGTCTCCCGCTTTCTCAATCCCAGTCATGTCCGAGAATGCCCAGGTTCCCGAACCGCGGGTTGACGACGTTGCTGAAGATCGAACCGAACGTATAACTCAGGTTGACGGAGAGGAACAGGTTGTAATCCGTGCGCAGCTCTCTCCGCCGCAGGAGGATCTCTTCGCGGCTGGCGCCGCTGGCCGGTAGGGAGAGTTGATCCCGGACGCGTTCATACATCCCATCGATATTGAAATCCAGGCCTTTGAAGATACGGAAGGACAGCTCGGTGAAGAAGGCCAGCCTGTTGGTGGTGAAATCGTGAAAATAATGGGATCCCTCGAGCGACGAAGAGAGCGTTCCCCAGGGCTCCTTGATCTCCAGAGTGGCCGAGAGGGACTGGCTGAGGAGGCTCTCTTTGGTCTTGTCGTAGATCGTCATCTCCCGATATTTGACGAAATCATAGCCGCCTTTGTACAGAAAACGCAGTTGGCGACGGGTCGATTCCGAATACGGGAAGAGGTCGAATTCGACGGCCAGGGCCGGATTGATCTTATACCGGAGGTTGCTGAAGGTGGAGGAGCTCACTCCTAGATAGATCCCGGCCGACCAGTGCTCGCTGAGGCTTTTCACGAACAGCCCGGCGAAGTCCACGGCGTCCGAGTGGCTGGTGATCGTCTCGGTGATCCCCTCCTCCTCGTATTTGAACTCATCGCTCTCGTAGCGCGCCAAGAACCCCAGCCGGAGCTTGATGTCCGGGGTGATCTTGTTGGTCGAGAGCCTGAAATCGACGGCCTGGGATTTGGTCTGGGATTCCCGCTCGAGATCGCCGCCGACGCTCATGCTGAAGACCCAGAATTTCCAAGGATCGACCACGTCCGTCGGCTTGACCTTTTCCTTGAACTCGACGGAGATGAGATCACGGATGGGGGTCCTCGCCGCGTACGGCATCAGCCCCATCTTCAGGACCGCGACGTATCCCCGGCGGACCTCCTCTTCGGTGTCGGTCTTGCTGGAGGCGTAGATGAGAGTGCTGTTGATATTCGCGAAGCCTCCCTGCCCGATGAAGGCCAGCGTGTATTCCGTCCCGCCGCTGCCGGTATCCTGGGTGGTGATCAGGACGTGGACGTCCGCTTCCTTCCGGTCCCGGACGTAGTTGACGAAGGGGATCTCGGTCCGGATGTAGTCCTGGTCGCAGTGTTCGCAGTCGATATAGACCTTGGGGGCGGTTTTTTTCATGTCGGCGACGCTGCTCCCGCCCGCCTGGGGATAGACCGATACAGGCAGGATCCATCCTCCGAGGATGAGCAGCGAAACGAAGAACAGCGTCCGCTTCTTCATATAGTCCCTCCTTATCTCATATTGAAACGATTGGGGGTCGCTGGGCCTATTTCTTTTTCGGCGGCTGAAATTCGACCCAATTCTCGAGGAAGCGCTTGTCGCCGGTCTTGGCTCCCTCGGCCGCGAGCGATTCGAAGATGGCCTTGAGCTGCGGATACGGTAGAGTCCCGATGATCATCCGGTTGTTGACGATGAGCGTCGGTGTGGAGCGGATGCCGTGGGCGAACTGGTCCGACGTCTTTTCATATTCGGCGCCGGTGGCCATGATCCTCTGGACGAGGTCCTTCGTGTTGGGATCGGTCAGGGCCGCCTCGACGCCGTATTTCTTGGCCAGGTCCGCCCGCCACTGGGGATCCTTGGCCTCCTGGAAATGGGTGAAGATCTCATCGTAGATCGAGGCGAACTTAGCCGGATCATGGGCTGCGATATAAGAAAGGTCGCAGGCGCCCGGATGCCGGTTCGACTTCTGGGCGACGACCTCGTTGCATTTGTCGAGGGGGAAGAACTGGAAGGCGATATTGATCTTGCCGGCGAACTCCGTTTTCAGACGGTTGAGCTGCTCGTACATGAAGAGGCAGTCGGGGCAGAGGAAGTCCGCGTACTCGATCACCCGGATGGGGGCGTCCTCGAACCGGTCGGTGGACTGGGCGATCATGAAAGGTGAGATGAAGCTCGGATTGGGGGCTTTCTCCAGGCTGTAGTATTCCTTGACCACGCGCGCCGCGACCCCGCCGAGCTGGGCGTCCTGTTCGGCCTTGTAATAGAGATGAAAGCCGTAGGCCCCGGCGAGGAAGAGGACGGCGAAGACAACGATCTGCTTGAAGGACGGGAGAGGGAACCCTTTCAGTCCACGGCGCCAGAAGAGGAAGAAAGCGAAGAACGAGAAGAGGTAATAGCCCGTGCAGAGGAGGCAGAGGCTTTTCAAGAAGAAGACGGAATAGACGAAGAGGGCGATGACCCCGAGCGCATTGAGGAGGGTGAGGGCCTTGAGCGTCTTCTCGAACGCCTTCGACGGGAACAGCGCCCCCAGGCAGACGAGGAGGCCGAGGAACAATCCGGGCCAGCCCATCGGCACGCCCTGGATATGGGCGATCTTGGAAAAGGCCGAGCTGTTGCAGTTGAAAAAGGTGTTGATGTCGCAGAACGAGCCGTTATAGATCGAGGCGGGGAAATTCGCGTTGTAAAAATGCTGGATCGTCAGGAGCGAAGCCGCGGCCATACCCGCCCCGGCGATGAAGGTCAGGAACCGTCGACCGAGCGAACCGTCGACCGTCAATCCATCTGCCATCCCTCTCCTCCTTGTTCGTCTTGGAAGGCGTATTATACCACTGGAAATTCGCAGACGCATACCGAATTATTGAATTCGGTATGTGTCTGCGAATTCACCGGCCATCGGTTCGAGCCCTTCTTGACTTCACCGGCTGAATATGGAAGGATAATTCCGCTATTGAATTAACAGCAGCGATGATCCATTTACGCGTGTCGCGTTCTTGATTCGTTAAACAGGCGCTGCTATTTCCGTCCGCATCGAAAGGAGGCTGGAGCCATGGCTGGAATCGTCGGCTACGGGGCCTACATCCCGCGGAACCGGATCAAAGTCGAGGAGATCGCCAAGGTCTGGGGCGCGGACGCCCCGAGCTATAAGAAAGGGCTCATGCTCGAGGAGAAGTCTGTCCCCTCGCCCGACCAGGACACGATCACGATGTCGGTCGAGGCGTCGAAGAACGCCCTGCGCAGAGCCGGTATCGACCCGAGAGAGATCGGCGCCATTTATGTCGGCTCGGAATCGCATCCCTACGCCGTGAAGCCGAGCGGGACGGTCCTGGCCGAAGCGCTCAACGCCACCCCCGAGGTCCATACGGCCGACCTCGAATTCGCCTGCAAGGCCGGAACGGAGGGCATGTTCATCGCCCTCAGCCTCGTCCAGGCGGCCGCGGTCAAATACGGCCTGGCCGTAGGAGCGGACACGTCCCAGGGAGCTCCCGGCGACGCCCTCGAATACTCCGCCGCTGCCGGAGCGGCGGCCTTCATCTTCGGCCAGGACAAGCTCATCGCGGAGATCCTTCACACGTATTCGTACACGACCGATACGCCGGATTTCTGGCGCCGAGAGTATCAATATTATCCCCAGCACGGCGGCCGGTTCACCGGCGACCCCGCCTATTTCACCCACATTTTGGGCGCCGCCCGGGGGATCATGGCCAAAGCGGGCATGAAGCCCGCGGACTTCCAGTATGTTATCTTCCACCAGCCCAACGGCAAGTTCCCCCTGCGCGCCGGGGAGATCCTAGGGTTCTCCCGCAAACAGATCGATCCGGGCTGGCTCGTCCCGAAGCTGGGCAACACCTACTCGGGGTCCTCGCCTCTCGGATTGACGGCGACCCTCGATATCGCCAAGGCGGGCGACATGATCCTTCTCGTCTCCTACGGGTCGGGAGCGGGCAGCGACGGCTTCATCTTCCGCGTCACGGAACGGATCGACGAGGTCCGGAACCTCGCTCCCCGGACGCGGGACATGCTGGACAAGAACAAGGCCTACCTCGACTACGGCGTCTACGCCAAGTACCGTCGGAAGATCCGGAAGGCGAAATAGGAGTCGGCCATGAGAGACGTAGCTGTGATCGGGATCGGCATGACCAAGTGGGGCGAGCTCTGGACGAAATCGCTCCGGACGATATTCGTCGAGTCGGCCCTCCTGGCCCTGGACGACGCCGGCGTGGACAAGATCGACTCCATGGTCGTCGGATGCATGTCGTCGGGCTTGTTCGTCGGCCAGGAACACCTGACCTCGCTCCTTTCCGATTATCTGGGCAAGAACCCCGTCCCGGCGGCGCGGGTCGAGTCCGCCTGTGCGTCGGGCGGCCTGGCCCTCCGCCAGGGATTCATCGAGGTCGCCTCGGGGATGAGCGACGTCGTCCTCGTCGGCGGCGTGGAGAAGATGACGGACGTGACGGGCTGTGAGGCGACCTTCGCCCTGGGCACGGCCGCCGACCAGGAGTACGAAGGCTTCCACGGCCTGACCTTCCCAGGGCTTTACGCGATGATGGCCGTCGCCCACATGCACAAGTACGGCACGACGCGCGAGCAGCTGGCCCTGGTCGCCGTCAAGAACCACGACAACGGGTCGAAGAACCCCCTGGCCCAATATCCGTTCAAGATCACGGTCGACGGGGTTCTCCAGTCCGTCCTCGTGGCCGATCCGCTCCGGATCCTCGATTGTTCGCCCATCACCGACGGAGCGGCGGCCGTGGTTCTCTGCTCCGCCGACATGGCTAAAAAAATGAAAAAACCGGTCATCCGGATCACGGGCAGCGGACTGGCTACGGACACGATCGCCCTAAGCTCGCGGAAGGACATGACCTGGATCGAATCGACGCACCTCGCCGGGCAGAAAGCGCTGGCGATGGCCGGCCGGAAGATCGGCGACATCGACCTGTTCGAGGTCCACGACTGCTTCACCATCGCCGAGATCATGGTCACCGAAGCGCTGGGGATCGTCGAAAAAGGCCGCGGCGGCAGGGCCGTTGAGGAAGGATTGACCTCTCTCAAAGGGAAATTCCCCGTCAACCCCAGCGGCGGACTCAAAGCCAAGGGCCATCCCGTCGGCGCGACCGGCGTGGCCCAGGCCGTGGAGGTCGTCAAACAGCTCCGCGGCGAAGCGGCCGAGCGGCAGGTCAAGGGCGCGAAGCGCGGCCTGACCCAGAACATGGGCGGCACGGGGGGCAGCTCCGTCGTCCACGTTTTTGAGGCGGAGTAAAGGAGAAGACGATGCCGAATCCAGCCAGAGCCTGGCGTGAATATCCCCAGAGATACAGGTTAGAAGCCGAGAAGTGCACGAAGTGCGGCACTATCGCCTTCCCCCCCCGTCTCGTCTGCCCGCAGTGCGGGAACCGTAAGTTCGCCAAGACAAAGCTGGCCGAGACCGGCAAGCTTCTGACCTTCACCATCATCCGCGTCCCGCCCGATCCCTTCGAGGACCAGGCGCCCTACGCCGTCGGGATCGCCGAGCTCGAGGACGGAGTCAAGCTCACAGCCCAGGTCGTGGACTGCGACTTCGCCGCCCTCAAGGTCGGGCTGCGGGTCCGGCTCGAATTCCGCAAGTTATCCGAGGAAGGCGAGGCCGGCGTCATCTATTACGGCTACAAGTTCGTTCCGGAATAAGACCGCTCGAAAAGCGGACTGCCCTCCGGCAGAGCCAGGAGGACTACGTTCGGGAAAGGGGCCGTCATGTTTAGGATCGAATCCAAAGTCGACACGCAGAGTCCCGAATACCGTCAGAACTTCGACCAGATGACGCGGGTCGTTGCCGAATACCGGGAGCGGCTGGCCAAAGTCCAGGAAGGGGGCCCTCAAAAATACCGGGATCTCCACAAATCCCGGGGCAAATTGCTCGTCCGCGAGCGCCTGGAAAAGCTTTTCGACCGAGGCACGCCGTTTTTGGAGCTCAGCGCCCTGGCCGCGAACGGCCTGTACGACAACGAAGCCGCGGCCGCGGGCATGGTCACGGGGATCGGCGTCGTCCACGGCCGGGAGGTGCTGGTCGTGGCCAATGACGCCACGGTCAAGGGGGGGACCTACTTTCCGTTGACCATCAAGAAGCACGTCCGGGCCCAGGAAGTGGCTCTCGAGAACCGGCTGCCCTGCATTTATCTCGTCGATAGCGGCGGGATCTTCCTCCCCCTTCAATCGGGAACCTTCGCCGACAAGGAGCATTTCGGCCGAATCTTCTACAACCAGGCCCGGCTGTCCGCCCTCGGAATCCCCCAGATCTCCATCGTCATGGGTTCGTGCACGGCCGGCGGCGCCTACGTTCCGGCCATGAGCGATGAGACCGTCATCGTCCGCCGCCAGGGGACGATCTTCATCGGCGGCCCCCCCCTGGTCAAGGCGGCCACGGGCGAAGAGGTCTCGGCCGAAGACCTGGGAGGCGCGGACGTCCACTGCCGCATCTCGGGCGTGTCGGATTATTACGCCATGAACGACGAGCACGCTCTCGAGATCGCCCGGAACATTGTCGAGACCCTCGACCCGCCGCGCCGCTTCGCCCTCGGCGCGGCCGCTCCCGAAGATCCGCATTACGACCCCCAGGAGCTCTACGGCATCATCCCCCGCGACCTGCGCAAGCCCTTCGACATCAAGGAAGTGATCGCCCGGATCGTGGACGGAAGCCGTTTCCAGGAGTTCAAGGAGCTGTACGGCCAGACGCTCGTCTGCGGATTCGCCCGGATCATGGGCCAACCCGTGGGCATCCTGGCCAACAACGGCGTGCTCTTCTCCGAAAGCTCGCTCAAAGGCGCCCATTTCATCACCCTCTGCGCCATGCGCAAGGTCCCCCTCATTTTTCTCCAGAACGTCACCGGCTTCATCGTCGGCAAGCAGTACGAGCACCGCGGCATCGCCAGGGACGGAGCGAAGCTCGTCCACGCCACGGCCAACGCCGGCGTGCCCAAGTTCACCGTGATCATCGGCGGCTCGTACGGCGCGGGCAATTACGCCATGTGCGGCCGCGCCTACGGCCCGCGTCTGCTCTGGATGTGGCCGAACGCCCGGATCAGCGTCATGGGCGGCGAGCAGGCGGCCGGGGTCCTGGTCAGCGTCAAGCTCAAGCGCCTCCAGGAGCAGGGGGTCAAGATGAGCGAAGAAGAGAAAGAGAAAGTGATCCGGCCGATCATGGAAAAATACGAGGAGGAGGCCAGCCCCTATTTCAGCACGGCCCGCCTTTGGGACGACGGCATCCTCCCCCCGCTCGACACGCGCGCGGCCCTCGGCCTCGGCATCGCCATGAGCCTGAACGCGCCCATCCCCGACTATAAGGTCGGGATCTTCAGGATGTAAGGACGGGCGGCCATGAGCGACAAAAGATATGAAACGATCTCGGTCGAGAGGGAGGGAAAACTCGCCCGCCTCTGGCTCGACCGGCCCGACGTCCACAACGCCTTCAATTCGGCCATGATCCGCGAGCTGCGGGCCGCCCTCCGGGAGCTCCGTGAAGACGCGGCGGTTCGGGTCGTGGTCCTCTCGGGAAAGGGCAAGTCGTTCTGCGCCGGAGCGGACCTGAACTGGATGCGCGAAATCATCCGCTTTTCCTACGAGCAGAACCTCCAGGAATCCCTCGAGCTGGCCGACTTCCTCTATGAGCTCTACGCCCTGCCCAAGCCGACCATCGCCCGGGTGAACGGGGCGGCCATCGGCGGCGGCGCCGGCTTCCTCTCCGCCTGCGACATCGTCGTCGCCTCGGCCGAAGCGAAGGTCGGGCTGAGCGAGGTCAAGATCGGTCTCGTCCCGGCCTGCATCGCGCCCTATATCGTCCGCCGGATCGGGGAGAGCCTCGCCCGGCAGTATTTCCTGACGGGCGAACGCATCGATGCCCATCGGGCGCTCGAGATCGGATTGGCCAACGCCGTCGTCGAGGAGGTGCGGTTGGACGCTAAGGTCGAAGAGATCGCCTGGCTGCTCCTTTCGTCCGGCCCCGAAGCGCTGGCCGGCTGCAAAGAGCTGCTCCGCCGCGTCCCCGGGATGGGTTTCGAAGAGGCCAAGCGGTTCACGGCGGAGATGATCGCCGGACTGCGGGTGAGCCGGGAGGGACAGGAGGGCATGGCCGCCTTCCTCGAGAAACGGAAGCCCAAATGGGCGGAATGAAGATGTTCAAAAAAATATTGATCGCCAACCGGGGCGAGATTGCCGTCCGGGTCATTCGGGCCTGCCGCGAAATGGGCATCTCCCCCGTCGCCGTCTACTCCGAAGCCGACCGGGCCAGTCTCCACGTCGCCCTGGCCGACGAAGCCGTCGCCATCGGGCCGGCCCCCGCGGTCGAAAGCTATCTCGACATGGACCGGATCGTCCGGGCCGTTCGCGACAGCGGCGCGGAAGCCGTCCACCCCGGATACGGCTTCCTGGCTGAGAACGCCGATTTCGCCCGGCGATTGGAGAAAGAGGGGATCGTTTTCATCGGCCCCAGGTCCGACGCGCTCGAGCTCGTCGGCGACAAGGTCCGCGCCCGGCAGACGATGGAGAAGGCCGGCATCCCGATCATCCCCGGGATGAAGTCCGTTCCCGCCGACGCCGGGGAATATGTAAAAGCGGCCCGGGCTCTCGGGTTCCCGGTCATCGTCAAGGCCTCGGCCGGGGGCGGCGGCAAAGGGATGCGCATTGTCACCGAAGAAAAAGACCTGGGTCCTGCTCTTGAAGCGGGGCGGCGCGAAGCCAAGTCCGCCTTCGGGGACGAATCCGTCTATCTCGAACGATACATCGAAGAGCCCCGCCACGTCGAGTTCCAGGTCCTGGCCGACAACGCCGGCCGGATCGTCCATCTCTTCGAACGGGAATGTTCGATCCAGCGGCGGCACCAGAAGATCGTCGAGGAGACGCCCTCCCCCGCCTTGGACGACGCGCTTAGGTTGAAAATGGGCGAGACCGCCGTGAAGGCCATGCGGGCGGCGGGTTACAACAATGCTGGCACGGTCGAATTCCTCCTGGACAAAAATCGCAACTTCTATTTCCTCGAGGTGAATGCCCGCCTCCAGGTCGAGCATCCCGTGACCGAGCTCGTGACCGGGGTGGATCTGGTCCGCCAGCAAATCCTGATCGCCGCCGGCGAACCCTTGACCTTGAAACAGAACGATCTCCGGCAGCGCGGGCACGCCATCGAATGCCGGATCTACGCCGAGGACCCGACCGCCAATTTCCTCCCCTCGCCGGGCCGGATCCTTTTTCTCCGGGAGCCGAAAGGGCCCGGCGTCCGTCTGGACGGCGGCATCTACAGCGGATGGGATGTCCCAATCTATTATGACCCGATCCTGGCCAAGCTCGTCGTCTGGGCCGAGAACCGGGACCTGGCCTGCCGGCGCATGGCCGCCGCGCTCGACGGCTATGCCGTCCTCGGCATCCATACGACCATCGACTTCCTCAAGGAGGTCATCCGCCATCCGGAATTCCGGGCGGGACGGACGAACACGGCCTTCATCCCCAAATATTTTGACGGCTGGACGGGAGCGGCAAGGGCGGGGGAAACGCTTCCTCTGGCCTTGGCCGCCGCCGCCATCGATGAGATGAGCCGGCGGACCCGCCCGAAGGGCGGCCTGCGGGCGAAGGAAGAAACGGCCGGGCCTTGGCAGACGCTGGGCCGGTGGAGGATCGGAGGAGCGGACTGACATGGA
The DNA here is from genome assembly GCA_030691735.1 of Candidatus Aminicenantota bacterium. Lineage (GTDB taxonomy): Bacteria > Acidobacteriota > Aminicenantia > Aminicenantales > UBA4085 > JAPKZI01. The sequence continues at coordinate 63,846 of JAUYDS010000117.1, read as the reverse complement.
GTTCGAATTCCTGGTGGACGGCGTTACAAAAAAAGTGGCTGTCGAAGAGAAGAACGGCGTCTTTCATATCAAGCAGGGAGACGTCGAGTTCGAAGCCGATGTCCGGCGGATCTCGGACAACGAGCTGACGCTCGTCGTCGGCGGCCGGTCTCACGAGGTCTTGATCGCCCGGGACAAGGACCGCGAGATCGTCTTCGTCGGAGGCCGGCAATACGTCCTCCGCGAGCCCGGCGAAGCGGCCGGCCGCTCCTGGACGGACGACCACAAAGGTCCCGGCGGCGGGCTCAAGATCAAGGCGCCGATGCCGGGCAAGGTCATCAAGGTCCTCGTCGCCGAAGGCGAGGCGGTGAGGAAGAACCAGACGCTGGTCATCGTCGAGGCGATGAAGATGGAGAACGAGATCAAATCGTCGCTCGACGGGTCGGTTAAAAAGATCCACGTCGCCGAAGGCGAGCTGGTCGATCCGGAACGGCTGCTGCTTGAGCTCGAAGCGAAATAATAAAATGGGGACACATACTTTAGGGACATGTACCTTGGGGACACATCCCTTATTAATCTCCAGAAATGCAACATATGTCTCAACTTCTCCGTGTCCCCGAAGTATGTGTCCCCAAGGTACATGTCCCCTTGTGTCCGCGCTTTAACAACAAGGAGGGTCTAACCATGACCGACAACCACATCGAATCGTTGAAAGAGATCCGGGAGATGGTCCGCGATTTCGCCCGGACGGAGATCGCGCCTCACGCCCGGGAATGGGATGACAAAGCGTTCTTCCCCAAGGACATCTTCCGCCGGCTCGGCGAGCTGGGGATGATGGGGATCCTGATCCCCGAGGAGCTCGGCGGTTCCGGATTGACCTACAGGCATTATGTCGCGGTTCTCGAGGAGCTGGGAGCCGTCGAGGGCGGCATCGCCCTCTCGGTGGCGGCCCACAACTCCCTGTGCACGAGCCATATCCACACGTACGGGACGGAGGCCGCCCGCCGCGCCTGGGTCCGCCGGCTGGCCGGCGGGGAAACGCTCGGCGCCTGGGGCCTGACCGAACCCGAGGCCGGATCGGACTCCGGCGCGACCAAAACGACGGCCGTCCGCGACGGCCAGGGCTGGGTGCTGAACGGGACCAAAAACTTCATCACCCACGCCAGTGTCGGCGGCGTCGGGGTCATGATGGCCAGGACGAAGCCCGGCACCGACCATCGCGGCATCTCCGCCTTCATCGTCCCGCTTGACGCCCCCGGCGTATCCGTTGGGAAGCACGAGGACAAGGTCGGCATGCGCGTCTCCGACACGGCCTCTCTCGTTCTCGAGGACTGCCGGGTCGGCGAGGACGCCCTCCTCGGCCGCGAGGGCGAGGGCTTCATCCAGGCTATGGAGATCCTCGACGGCGGCCGCATCTCCATCGCCGCGCTCGCCGTGGGGATCGCCAGAGGGGCGCTCGACGCGGCCGTCGCTTACGCCAAGCAGAGGCGCCAGTTCAACCGGCCGATCGCCGCCTTCCAAGCGGTCCGATTCAAGCTGGCCGATATGGCCACCGCGGTCCACGCCGCCCGCCTGCTCACCGAGCATGCCGCCGACGAAAAGGACGCCGGCCGGAAAACGACCCTGATCTCGGCCCAGGCCAAGCTCTACGCGTCCGAGGCCGCGGTCCGGGTGGCGGAGGACGCCGTCCAGATCCACGGCGGCTACGGCTATTGCAAGGACTATCCCGTGGAAAAACATTGGCGCGACGCCAAGCTGTGCACCATCGGCGAGGGGACGAGCGAGATCCAGCGTCTCGTCATCGCCCGCGAGCTTATCGGGGAGTGACGCCGACCATGATCCGGAAGATCGACCATGTCGGCATCGCCGTCAAAGACATCGAGACGCACCTGGTTTTCTACCGAGACGTGCTGGGGCTCAAGTTCGAAGGTTATGAGGACCTGCCCGACCGCGGGCTCCGGGTCGCCGTCTTCGATGTCGGCGGAGTCCGCCTGGAACTGATCCAGGCCACCTCGCCGGATTCCACGATCTCGACGTTCATCGAGCGGCGGGGCGAAGGATTGCATCATCTCGCCTTCGGCGTCGACGACGCCGAAGGGACGCTTGCCCATCTGATCGAGAACGGGATCCGCGCCCTCGACCCCGCCCCCCGGCCGGGCGCGGGTGGGGCGAAGGTGGCCTTTCTGCATCCGCACGACACCGGCCGCGTTCTCCTGGAAATTTGCGAAGAGAGACCAGGCGGCCGACGGCACGAATAGGGATGTCTTAGGATCCCGAAACGCTCAGCCCGTGTCAGGATCGATCTCGACGAGGACCGCGTCGTTCTCGATCGCCTGGCCGGACTTGACATGAACGGCTCGGACGACCCCGCCGCAGCGGCAGAAGATCTCGTTCTCCATTTTCATGGCCTCGATGATGAGGACGCTCGCGCCGGGGGCCACGCGATCGCCCGGCCGGACGCCGACCTGGACGATCTTTCCCGGCATGAAGGCCTTGATGATCTCCGGTCCTGACGATTCCCCGCTCGTCCGGCTTTGCCGCGTCCCCTTTCTGCGCTCGTTCAGGATCTCCAGCTGAAAGCATTGGTCCCCGAAATGGAGTTCCATCTGATCGCCGCGAAAGAAATAGGACAGGTCGATCGAACGGTTCTCCATCAACAACGATAGGGAATCCGGCCCGGCGGAACGGACGTCGACGTCAAAGGGGACGTCGTCGATGACGACCGTAAAACGGTGGTCATCGAGAGGCGCGATCCCCACCTGCGCGGCCCGACCGTTCAGAAGGACCGCGAATTTCTTCACGAGTCGGAGACTCCCGGGCGGCCCGCCATTTTCCAGGCCGAGGCAGCGGAATTTCCGGCCGCGGGGCCGGCCGTGCTCTTCTCTTCGCCCCGCCAGGCGAGGACGGCGGCCGCCGCCAGGGCAATACGGTCATGATCGCTCCGGTCGAACTTTAAAAGCTCGTCCTGGTGCTTCATCAGGAAATGCGTATCATAGGCGCCCCTGGCGAATTCCGGATGGCGGACGATCCTCCGGAGATAAGGGATATTGGTTCGTATCCCGATCAATCGATATTCCTCGAGAGCCCGGCTCATCCGGGCCAGGGTCTGTTGCCGGTTTTCGCCCCAGACGACCAGCTTGGCCAACAACGGATCGTACTCCATGGGAACGGTAAATCCGGCGTAGACGCCCGTGTCGTCCCGGACGCCCGGACCTCCCGGCGGAGACAGTTTCCGGATCAAGCCCGGCGAAGGAAGGAAGTGATTCCAGGGGTCCTCAGCGTATATCCGGCATTCCATGGCCGTCCCACGCTGGGAGAGATGGCGGTCTTCCAGGGGTTCGCCTTCGGCGATGCGGATCTGGCGCTCGACGAGGTCGACGCCGGTGACCATCTCGGTGATGGGATGCTCGACCTGGAGACGGGTGTTCATCTCCAAAAAATAGAAGCGGCGGCCGGCGTCGACGAGAAATTCGATCGTGCCGGCGTTGGTGTAGCCGCAGGCTTCGGCCGCCCTGACGGCCGCTTGGCCCATTCGGGCCCGGAGGTCCTTGGTCATCAGGGGCGACGGCGTCTCCTCGATGATCTTTTGGTGCCGTCTCTGGATGGAGCACTCCCGCTCGAAGAGATGGATCGTCCGGCCCTGCGCATCGGCCAGGATCTGGAACTCCACGTGGTGAGGTTCCTCGAGATATTTTTCGAGATAGACGCGGTCGTCGCCGAACGCGGACAAGGCTTCACGCCGGCAGGCTTCGAAGGCCGGGCCGAAATCGTCGGGGCGATCCACGCGGCGCATCCCCTTGCCCCCGCCGCCGGCCGCGGCTTTGATCAGGACGGGGAAGCTGAGGCGCCGGGCCTCGCTCAGGGCTTCCTGGACCGCCGCCAGCGGCGGAGTCCCGGGGACGATCGGGACGCCGGCCCGACTCATCCGCTCGCGCGCCCGGGTCTTCTCGCCCATGAGCTCGATCGATTCGGCCGAGGGGCCGATGAAGACCAGGCCGCGCTCGCGGCAGGCCGCGGCGAAAGAGGGGTTCTCGCTGAGAAATCCATAACCGGGATGGACGGCGTCGGCGCCGGAGCGGCGGGCGATGTCGAAGATCTTGGCTTGGTCAAGATACGTTTCCGCGGGCGTCGATCCGCCCAGGGGATAGGCCTCGTCCGCGTATCTCACGTGCAGAGCGTGGCGGTCGGGGTCGGAGAACACGGCCACGGTCGTCCGCCCGAGCTCGCGGCAGGTCCGCTCGACGCGGACGGCGATCTCTCCCCTGTTCGCGATCAGGATCTTTTCGAGCCGCCGCGGCCGCTTCGTCATATTGCGGATTCCCTCACAGGGGGATGTTGCCGTGCTTCTTGGGCGGGTTCTTCTGGCGCTTGTTCTGAAGCATCTTCAGCGACTGGATGATGTGGCGGCGGGTGTCTTCCGGATAGATGACCGCGTCGATGTAGCCCAGCGCCGCGGCCTGGTAGGGATCGGCAAACGTGTTCCGGTAATTGGCCACCAGTTCCTCCCGCGTCCGGTCGGGGTCCGCGGCCTTGTGGATCTCGTTGCGAAAGATGATGTTGACGGCCCCGTCCGGTCCCATGACCGCGATCTCCGCCGTGGGATAGGCGAGGTTCACATCGCCCCGGATATGCTTGGAGGCCATGACGTCATAGGCGCCGCCGTAAGCCTTCCTGGTGATGATCGTGACCTTCGGGACCGTCGATTCCGCGTAAGCGAAGAGGAGCTTCGCCCCGTCCTTGATGATCCCGCTGAACTCCTGCTCCGTGCCGGGCAGGAAACCCGGTACGTCGACGAACGAGACCAGGGGGATGTTGAAGGCGTCGCAGAAGCGGATGAAACGGGCGGCCTTCTTTGAGGAATGGGTGTCCAGGCAGCCGGCCAGATGGGCCGGCTGGTTGGCGACGATGCCCGCCGAAAATCCGCCGAACCGGGCGAACCCGACGACGATGTTCGGGGCGTAGTGCTCATGGACCTCGAAGAAATGGCCGTCATCGACGACGAGGCGGATGAGGGCTTTGATGTCATAGGGCTTGTTGGGGTTCAGAGGGATGATCGTTTTCAGCTCCTCCTCCCGCCGGTCCGGCGGATCGGAGGTCGGCCTCACGGGGGGGTCGTCCATATTATTGGACGGCATGAACCCGATGAGCTCGCGGACCATGAGCAGAGCGTCCTCTTCGTCGGGAGCGACGAAATGGGCCACGCCGCTCTTGACGGCGTGGGTCATGGCCCCGCCCAGTTCCTCCTTGGTCACGGCCTCGTGGGTCACGGCTTTGATCACGTCGGGGCCGGTGATAAACATGTAGGATTTCTTCTCGACCATGAGGATGAAATCGGTGATGGCGGGGGAATAGACGGCGCCTCCGGCGCAGGGTCCCATGATGACCGAGATCTGGGGGACGACGCCGGAGGCCAGCGTATTGCGGAGGAAGATGTCGGCGTATCCCGCCAGGCTCATCACGCCTTCCTGGATGCGCGCGCCGCCGGAATCGTTCAGGCCGATGACGGGCGCGCCGTTCTCCATGGCCTTGTCCATGATCTTGCAGATCTTCTCGGAATGGGCCCCGCTCAGCGAGCCGCCGAAGACGGTGAAATCCTGGGCGAAGACGTACACCAGGCGGTCATCGATCCGGCCGTATCCCGTGACGACGCCGTCGCCCAGGACCTTCTTTTTGTCCATGTCGAAATCGGCGCAGCGGTGGGTCTTGAGCTTGTCCAGTTCGACGAACGTTCCGGGGTCGAGAAGGCGTTCCAGGCGTTCCCGGGCCGTGAATCTCCCTTCGGCGTGCAGTTTCTCGATGCGCTCCCGGCCGCCGCCGAGCTCCGCCTGCTTCTCTAAATCGGCCAGCCGGGCTCTCAACCGGTCGAGGTCTTGGGGCGTCTTATCGGCCATGGCAGCTAGCGGATGGGCGTCAGTCCGCCCGGCGATAGACGATGGCCACGACCGTTTTGTCGTTGCCGCCCATGTTGATCGACAGCGCGTAGGGCCGGCCGGAAGGGAGCACGATCTGCCAATTCCCCGCCTTTCCGGTCAGCTGCTGCCAGACCGTGACGGCCTGGCGGACGCCGGTCCCGCCCGTCGGGTGGCCCCAACCGATCAGACCCCCGGACGTGTTGAACGGCACCGTCCCCTGCCGGGACGTCTGCCCGTCCAAAATGTAATCCGGGCCCTCCCCGGGTTTGGCCAGCCCCATCGCCTCCACGGACAACAGCCCCGAGATCGTGAAGCAGTCGTGGCATTCCACGGTCCCCAGGTCTTTGAGCGCAATCCCCGCGGAATCGAGGGCTTTTTTGACGGCCCGGGCCGTCGTTTCGAGCCGCGTCGGATCCTCGGGCGGGACCGTCAGGTCCGCTTCGACCTGGCCCCAGCCGACCACTTCGACGGCGGCGGACTTGGACATCCCGATCCTCTCCAGGCCTTTCTCGGAAACGACGGCGATGGCCGCCCCCGCGTCGGAGACCTTGGAGCAATCGAAGACGTTGAGGTGCTCGACGAAATTCCGCGGGTTCGGCTCGGTCAGCCCCAGCGCTTCGAGATCGGCCGTCGTATTGTGGAATTCCTGGGCGGTCTCGCACAGCCGGGCGTTCTCCACGGCGTTCCGATACCAGCGGGCGAAGGCGCGCCGCGTCTTGTCCCGGCCGAACTTTTCGAAGGTGGCCCCCGCCCGGTCGCTGAAGAGCGCGGGGAAGAAATAGACATGGCCTTTCTTCCGTTCGCCCTTGTACCAGCCGGCCCCGGCCAGATAGTCCGCGCCGTAGATCGCCTTGACCGTGTTTTGAACCTCGACGCCGATCGTCAGGACGACATCCGCCGTCCCGGCCAGCACGGATTTGACCGCGGTCATCAGTCCCAGTCCCCCGGAGCCACAGGCGCCTTCGACGCGGATACACGGCTTCCAGCGGAGCGTCTCGTCCACCGACGGGATCAAAGCCGCCAGGTGGCCCTGTCGGTTGAACCTGGCGGCCATGAAATTGCTGATGACGCCCTCATCGACGTTCTGTCCGCCGCCGATCTGCTTGAGCGTCCCCTGGCCGGCTTCCTTGATGTAGTCTTCGAGGCCGGGCCGGGGCTTCTTGGGATGGAACTCTTTCCGGCCGCTGCCCATGGAGACGGTTTGGTAGCCCGCCGTCATAAAGACCTTGCGACGATCGTTGTTCATTGTCTTCCCTCTCAGTCGAAATAATGATTGATCGGGCCGTAGGCGTGGTAGAAGCCCGTGAGCAGGACGGTATTGACGTCCTCGTCCCGGGCGGCAACGCGGTCCTTGACCAGGCCGAGTCCGATGTCCTTGGACCGCCGGCCGTAGGTCCGGGCCAGCTCCGCCCCAGGCGTGGTCATCTCCCGCAGCTCGTTGAAATATCCGTCCAGGAAAGCCGCCTTGTCGGCGAGCGAGATGACCTGCTTCCAGGGCTTGGCCTGAGCCGGCTGGGGTCCGAGCTTTTCGTCGCGCCGCGCGGCGATCTCGGCGACGGGGACATAGGCTTTTTTATCCGGATTGAAGACTCCCGTCGGCCGTCCTTTCCCATACTTGAGAAAGCCGTCCTTCTGCGAGCCGTCGGCGAACTGGCCGCCCAGCACGCCGAGCGCCGCGACTCGGTCCAGGAGGGCGCTGTGGAGCTTCGCTCCGGGCATCCGGTCGTTCATCACTTTCAAAATATACTGGCAGACGTCCACGCCGACATAATCGATCAACTGAAAGATCCCCATGGGCCGGATCAGGAAGTCCTGGCTGACCTTATTGACGACATAAACGGCGTCGGCAAGAGTCATATCCGCGGCCAGCTTCTCGGCCTCGGCGATCCCGTGCAGGGCGTCCCGCATGAAGTGCCCGTTCCCGATGAACCCGGCCACATCGTGCGAGGGCACGACGGTCTTTCGCAGCTTCTTGGCGAACTGCGTCGCGAAATCGGCCAGGTCGGGGACCGTGGCCTCCGCCCGGATGATCTCGACGAGCTTTTGGACGGCCGGAGGATTGTAAAAGTGGAAGCCGATGATGCGGCCGTCGAGCTTGACCTTGTCGTTCAGCTCGGAGATCGGGATGGACGAGGTGTTGGTCAGGAACAGGGCGTTCTTGGTGTTGTTCGCTTTGATCTGGGACAGGAGCTTGACCTTGAGCTCAGGGTTTTCGCTGACGGCCTCGAAGACGATCCCGGCGTCATAGGCCGCCTCGATCTTGGTCGTCGGACGAACGACGGACAAGACGTCCTCGACGTACTGATTGACGATGTCCTCGTTCTCGACCAGGTCCTGGCGGCCCTCATAAGCCTTCCGCAGTCCGACGGCTTTTTTCTCCGCGGCCCGCAGGACCTGGTCGCGAAGATATTGGATCAAGCCCGAGAGGCCCTTCGGTGAGACATCGATGGCCTGCAAGACATAGTCCTTGGCGACGGCCCCAGCCTCCAGTTTCAGGTCGGCCATCTCCATGGCCGTGAGCAGGACGATGCCGCTGCCCATCTTTCCGGCAGCGCCCAGAACGGCGACGTTCTCCAATCGATCCGCGTAGTTCATGTCGTTCTCCTTCCCTAAAGGATCAGGCTGTCCATTTCGGCGCGCGTTTTTCGAGGAAGGCCCGCATCCCTTCGGCCCCTTCGTTCTCGAACAAGGAGCCGAACTTCTCCGATTCCAAAGCGCAGCCCGACTCGAAATCCATCAGGGATCCGACGCGGACGACGTGCTTGACCAGCTTGACGGCCTTGGGGCCCTTGGCGGCGATCGTCTTGGCCAAGGCCAGGACCGTGGGCAAAAGCTGTTCGGGCTCGACGACCTTTTGGACCAGTCCCATTCGCAGGGCGTCCTCGGCGCCGACCATTTCGCCCGTCATGAGCAGGAAGAAGGCGTTGCCCAGGCCGATGAGCCGGGGCAACCGCTGCGTCGCGGCGTAGCCGGGGATCAGTCCCAGGTTGACCTCGGGCTGGCCGAATTTAGCTTTGGCGCTGGCGATGCGGAGGTCGCAGGCCAGGGCCAGTTCCAGCCCTCCGCCGAGAGCGAAGCCGTTGATCGCCGCGATCACCGGCTTCTCGAGAAACTCCAGGCCCCGGAATGTTTTCTGGCCCATGATCGAAAAAGCCTGGCCCTCACTCTGCGTCTTGTGGACCATCTCGGCGATGTCGGCCCCGGCGACGAAGGCTTTGCCCTCGCCGGTGAGGACGACGACCTTGATCTCGTCCCGTTCGGCAATCTCGCCAAGGAGTGAATCCATCTCCTGGAAGAAGCGGGTGTTCAGGGCGTTGAGGGCCTGGGGCCGGGAGACCGTGACGACGGCGACGCCGTCGGCCGCTTCCATTTTCAGAATTTCATAATTCATGGCGAACCTCCTTAGTCCATCAAGAGCGACCGGGCGATCACGACCCGCTGGATCTCCGACGTGCCCTCGTAGATCTCCGTGATCCGCTGGTCGCGATACAGCCGTTCCACTTTGTAGTCCTTCATGAAACCATAGCCGCCGTGGATCTGGAGGGCCTTATGACAGACCCGGTGGGACATTTCCGAGGCGAACAATTTGATGATGGCCGATTCCTTCGTAAATTTTTTTCCGGAGTCCTTCAGCCAGGCGGCGCGGTAGAGCATGGCCTTGGCCACCTCCACGTCCACGGCCATGTCGGCCAGCATGAACTGGAGCGCCTGGAAATCGGCCAGCTTCTGGCCGAACTGGGTCCGCTCCTTGGCGTACTTGACGGCCTCCTCCAGGGCGGCCTCGGCGATCCCGACGGCCTGGGCCGCGATGCCGATGCGGCCGCAGTCCAGGGTGGCCAGGGCGATGTTCAGGCCCTTGTTCTCCTTGCCCAAGAGATGGTCGGCCGGGACGCGGCAGTCGGTGAAGACCATTTCCGTCGTGCTCGATGTGCGGATCCCCAGCTTGTTCTCGTGCTTCCCGACGGAAAAACCCGGGGCCGTGTTCGGGATGATAAAGGCCGAGATCCCCTTGGCCCCTTTTTCCTTGTCCGTTTGGAGGAAGGCGATGATGACGTCCGCGAATCCGCCGTTGGTCGTGAAATTCTTGGTCCCGTTCAGGACGAAATGATCGCCGTCGCGGACGGCCGAAGCGCGGAGCGATCCGGGGTCGCTGCCGGCGCCCGCCTCCGTCAGCGAGAAGCAGCCAAGCCACTCCCCCGTGACCAGCTTGGGCAGGTATTTCTTTTTCTGCTCTTCCGTCCCGAACATGACGATGGCATCGTTGACCAATGAGTTCTGCACGGACACGCCGACGGCCGTGCCGGCGTCCACCTTGCTGAACTCGATCATGGCCCCGACATAGGGGATGGCCCCAAGGTTCGTCCCGCCGTATTCCTCGGGGACGGTCATGCCCAGATAGCCCAGCTCCCCCAATTCCTTCAGAGCGGTGAGGTTGACCTCCTGCCTCTCGTCCAGCTTCTCGACGACGGGAGCGAGTTTCTTCTCGGCGAACTTCTTCGCCTCCTCGATGACCATCTTCTGTTCTTCGCTGAGTTCAAAATCCATGAGTGCTCCTCCTTGTCATGATTTATGATTCTTATGAAATCCATTCGGTTCGTCAGGCTCCCCCCGAGCCGCGCCACGTCCGGATGTAATCCACGATGGCCTGGAGGTCGTCCCCGGGACCGAAGACCTTCCCGACGCCCAGTTCCTTCAGTTTGTCCTGGTCCTTCGTGGGGATGATCCCGCCGCCGGTCAGGAGACGGTCGCCCAGCCCGTTCTTGTCCATGAGCTCCTTAACCCGTTTGAAATGGGTCATATGGGCTCCGGACAGGATCGAGAGGCCGACGACGTCGGCGTCCTCCTCGAGGGCGGCGTTGACGATGGACTCCGGCGTCTGGCGCAGCCCGAGATACACGACCTCCATTCCCGCCTCGACGAGGGCGCGGGCGACCACCTTGGCCCCGCGGTCGTGACCGTCGAGTCCGGGCTTGGCGATGATGATCTTGATCTTTTTGTCAGCCATTGTTCCTACCTCTCGCTCCGATCCTAAAAAAACGGTTGCTCCTGATATTCGCCGAAGACGCTGATCAGCGCGGCGCTGATCTCGCCTAACGTGGCGTAGACGCGAGCGCAGTCCAACAGGAACGGGGTCAGGTTCGCCGTCCCGGCAGCCGCTTTTTCCAGCGCCCCCAGCTTAGCCCGGACCGCGCCGTTGTCGCGTCTCCTGCGGACCTCCCCCAGGCGCCTGATCTGGTCCTTTTCGACCGATTCGTCGATCTCTAAAAGGGGGATCTCCAGCTTCTCGTCCTCGTTGACGAATTCGTTGACGCCGACGGAGATCTTCCTTTTTCGTGATAGCGCCATCTGGTATTCATAGGCGGCTCGGGTGATCTCCCGCTGGAAGAACCCCTTCTCGATCGCCGGGACCACCCCCCCGAGCTCTTCGATCTTCCGGAAATACCGCTCCGCTTCCTCCTCCAGCTCGTTGGTCAGCTTCTCGACGAAATATGATCCGCCGAGAGGGTCGATGACGTTGGCCGCCCCGCTTTCGAAGGCGATGACCTGCTGCGTGCGCAGGGCGATCTCGACCGCCTTTTCGGACGGCAAGGCCAGGGCCTCGTCCATGGAATTCGTGTGCAGGCTCTGGCATCCGCCGAGCACCCCCGCCAGCGCTTCGAGCGCCGTCCGGACGATGTTGATCTCGGGCTGTTGGGCCGTCAGGCTGCAGCCGGCCGTCTGAACATGGAACCGGCACAGCCAGGAGCGGGGATTCTTGGCCTTGTATCTCTCCTTCATGTGCCGGGCCCAGATCCGCCGGGCGGCCCGCAGCTTGGCGATCTCCTCGAAGAAATCCAGATGGGCGTTGAAAAAGAACGACAGGCGGGGGGCGAAGTCGTCGATGTCCAGCCCCGCCCGCAGGGCGTACTCCACGTAGGCGAATCCGTCGGCCAGGGTGAAGGCCAGCTCCTGGGCGGCCGTGGACCCCGCTTCGCGGATATGATAGCCGCTGATGGAGATCGTGTTCCACTGCGGGACGTGGTCCGCGCAGAAGGCCATCAGGTCCGTGATCAGGCGCAGGTGGGGCTCCGGGGGAAAGATCCATTCCTTCTGGGCGATATATTCCTTCAGGATGTCGTTCTGGAGAGTCCCGCGGAGCTTGGCGAACGGGATATGGCGCTTCTCGGCGTTGGCCAGGAACATGGCGAAGATCCACGAGGCGGGGGCGTTGATGGTCATGGAGGTCGAAACCTTGTCGAGAGGGATCTCGTCAAAGAGGATCTCCATGTCCTCCATCGTATCAACCGCGACGCCCGTCTTCCCGACCTCGCCGATCGACAGGGCGTGGTCCGAATCCCAGCCGTAGAGCGTCGGATTGTCGAAGGCGACCGAGAGTCCGGTCTGGCCCTTCTCCAGGAGGAATTTGTACCTTTGGTTGGTCTGCTGAGGCGTGCCCATCCCGGCGAACTGGCGCATGGTCCAGAGCTTGCCGCGATACATGGAGGGATGGACCCCTCGCGTGTAAGGATACTCGCCCGGGTAGGCGAGCTCTTTTTTGACGTTGAGATCGGCCAGATCGTCCCAGTCATAGAGCGGTTCGAGGGGCCGACCGGAGATCGTCGAAAAATCCGCTTCCCGCAGGCCGGAATCGCGGAATTTCTTCTCCCAGGCTTTCTTATCCATGGTCTTTACGGTTGGTCCTTTCATCCCGGATCTCCATTGTGATCCGGGCGCAGAGATTTCGAATAAAAGGATAGGGCGACCGGCCGTTCTTGAGGAGGTCTTCGGCTGCCGTCCTCATTTCCTCGGGGGCGTTGGTCAGCGCCGAAAAGCGGCCCCACAGGTCTTGGAGAACGGAGGACTTCATCTCCCCCTCGAGACGCAGGCGCTTCTTTTCCCGGATCCTCCCTGACTCGACATGCCCGTGGATCAGCTGCTCCACTTCTTTATAAACCTCGTCCAGGCCTTTGTTGTGGAGGGCCGAGGCGGTTAGGACCGGAGGGGCGGCGATCGCCTTGGGCCGGGCGCTGATCTCGAACAGGAAGCGGAAGGATTCTAACAGGGATTCGGTGCCGGAGAGATCGGATTTATTGATGAGAAGAAGATCGGCTGCTTCGATGATGCCGGCCTTGAGGGCCTGGATGATATCGCCCGTAGCGGGCTGCAGGACGAGAACGATGAGATCGGCGCAGGTCAGGACGTCGAGCTCCGCCTGGCCGACACCGACGGTCTCGATGAAGATCCGGTCCATCCCGAAGGCGTCGAAAACGTCCGCCACGTACGGCGTGGACGGGGAAAGGCCGCCGTGCCCGTCCCGGCTGGCCATAGAGCGGATAAAAATATGCGGGTCGCCGATGAGGCTCTGCATGCGGACGCGGTCTCCCAGGAAGGCCCCCCCGGTGAAGGGGCTCGTGGGATCCACGGCGATAATGCCGACGGTATGGCCGGCCTTGACCGCGCGTCGCGCCAGGGCGGCCGTGACCGTGCTCTTCCCGACGCCCGGAGGTCCGGTGATCCCGACGCGGATCGCCCCTTTCTGACGAGGGATCAGCTTGTCCCGGATCTCCGGAACCGATTCCGGGAAATTTTCGACCAAGGTGATCAGGCGGGCGCAGGCCAGACGGCTGCCTTTGAAAAAATCATCCCAGAGCTTCGGCCCGAGGGAACGGCCGATGGAAGCGCCTGTTCTCACGAATTGATAATTCCTGTCGAGACCGATATGAATCCGCTGCTAACGGGATGAATATATCGCCAGAGGACGACCGATGTCAAGGCGGAAAAGGGAGGAAAAAAGGGGACGGTTCTATTTTTGAGAAAAAAAATAGAACCGTCCCCCTTTCGCTTATCGGTCGCTTTGAGAACAGGCTAAAACCGGACGATCTCCCGGACGGAGAAGTGGCCTCGGTCGTCCACTTTAAGGCGGGCGGCGGGGATGTCCGGATCGTGTTCGAACACGACGAGCCAGTCGTTCTCGACCGCGCGGCGGAGGAAATCCTCCTTCTCCGCGAGAAGCGTCTCGACGCACATATCGTAGCCCATCATGTACGGGAGCGGCAGATGGCGGGAGGTCGGGATCATGTCGCTGGGGTAGGCGATGGTTTTTCCGCCGTCTTTGACTTCGACCCACTGCAGTCCGCGCGTATGGCCGTTCCCTTGATGGACCCAGACGCCGGGGCAGATCTCCTGCGTGCCGCGCGTCAGTTCCAATCGCGACCGTTCCACGGCCAGGACATCTTCCTTCAGGTAGCTGGCCCGCTCGCGCGGATTCGGACGCCGGGCGGTCTCGACATTGTCGGCCTGAACATAGACGCGGGCGGCCGGGTAACAGAGCTCGACCTCTCGCGAGCCGCCCGGGGCGAACCGCGACATCCCGCCCGCGTGATCGAAATGAAGATGGGTGATGATGATGTCGGTCACGGCGGCGGAATCGAGGGCGGGTTCGCCGAGCGCGGGTCCTTCGATGGTAAAGATCCGGCGGAACTTGTCCGTCCACTTGTCCCCGTTCCCGGCATCGACCATAAAAACGCGATCGTCCGCCCGGACGAGGAGAGACCGGGTGGCCAGCCGGATGCGGTTCTCCTCATCGGTGGGGATCAGGCTCGACCAGATGCTCTTGGGGACCGAGCCGAACATCGCCCCTCCGTCCAAGCCCAGGAAGCCGTGGTTGTGAACCGAAATTTCGAACTTTCCAAAGGTCATCATGGATCGGGCTCCGCTTGATTCGTCCCCATCATAACCCGATTCGACCGCCTTGAAAAGAGCTTGCGCGAGACCTTATTTTTAGGTATTTTAAAGACCGCCGCTATCATCCACTTTGATCATTTTTTTGGAGTTCATGAATGCATTATCAACCCGCCGTCATCAAGCTCGAAGATGTGGCCGAGGTCATCTCCCGTGATTTCCGCCACAAGGAGACGATCACCTGCTACCTCGGCTCGAACGCCGCCACGCCGACGGCCTGTCTCGACTTCCTGACCGCTGCGATCAAGGCCGGCCAGCCAAAGCTCCCCTTCATCCGGATGGTCCACCTCCTGCTTCAAGGACCGGTGCCCTACGTCGAAAAAGGGCTGCAGGACCGGATCCTGGCCTATTCCATCTTTTCCACGGGCGATGTCCGCAAAGCCGCCAACGAGGGGCGCGCCTATTATCTGCCCTGCACGCTGGCCAATATCGACAGCCTCATCGCCAAGGGCCGGGAGTACGAACCCGATATCGCCATCGTCAAGATCCGGCCTCACGAGATCACCGGCGAATACAGCTTGGGATTGTCCGTCGAAGCCATCCATACCGCCATCGACCAGGCCAAGTGCGTCATCGCCGAAATGGATTTCAGCATGCCGTTCACTCAGGGGCAGAGCATCGTCGACGCCCAATCCATCGATTTCCTCGTCGACGACGACCGGGTCAAACCCGTCTATGATTTCCCGGCCCCGGACTTCGACAACCTCCCCGCCGCCGAGAAGCGGATCGGGGAGCTCATCGCCAAATATTTCATCGTCGACGGCGCAACGCTGCAGGTCGGCATCGGCCGGATCCCCGACGCGGTCGTCGGGATCATCAAAGAGGCGAACTACCGGGACCTCGGCATCCAGACGGAGCTCTACGGCGACGGATTGATGACCCTCCAGAAAGCGGGGATCGTCACGAACCGGAAGAAGAAACAGGACATGGGCTACAGCACGACCGCCCTCATCATGGGCTCCAAAGAGCTCTACGAATACGTCCACATGCGGGCGGGCATCCAGATGCGGCCCTGCGCCGTGACCAATTCCGAGGAGGTCATCCGGAAGAACAGCCCCTTCATCGCGATCAACACGGCTATGGGAGTCGACCTCCTCGGCAACGTCTGGGCCGATTTCGTCGACGCCCGCCGGTATTACAGCGGGGTCGGCGGCCAGCCGGATTTCGTCCGGGCCCTGAACGATCCGGCCTACGGCGTGCCCATCATCACCATGAAAAGCATCACCGGAAAAGGCGAGTCGAAGATCGCCATGGTCCACCCGCCCGGGGTGAGTTTGACCGCATCCTCGTACGACGGCGTGGTCATCGTCACCGAGTACGGCATCGCCGACGTTCGCGGCCTGACCGCCGGCGAAAAGGCGTTGGCGATCGCCAACATCACCCATCCCCGCTTCCGCGACGAATATCTCAAAGCCATCCACGACGACCCGCTCTTCACCAAATCCACGGCCATGGTCTCGGGCAAGACGCCGCACGGCGTGACCATGTACCAGGGAAACGTCAAGCTGGATGAGGAATAGACCGGGATCATTCGCAGACACATACCGAATTCAGTTTGAGAAAAGGCCGGGGTCGCGTCTACACTTTCCACTTTCTTCCAGATGAATTCGGATCCAGCTTGATCGGCAGGAGAAAGTGGAAAGTGTAGACGCGACCCCACAGCCTTCGGGACCTCCCCGTTCAATCGAGTTTATCGGGGCCGGATAGGCCGCCGGAGATCACGGCGTTCATCGCCTCCGCGACGCTCCATCCGATCTCCCGGACCTGGGGTTCTTTGACGATGATCATGAATCCCGACGTCGGATTGGGGCCTTGGGGGACGAAGAGCTTCAAGAGCCGCTCGCCGGTCCGCGGATCGTCGAGATGGCCGGTGACGAAGCCGATCGACCAGACTCCGGGCCGGAAATGCTCCACCAACACGACTCTTTTAAAAGCATTTTTTTCGGGGACGGCCATGGCCGCTCCGATCTGTTTGCCGAGGGGATAGATGGTCTTGACGAGCGGGATGCGCATCGAGATGCGCTCGACCATGCTCAAGAATCCGCGGCCAGCCCAATTGCTTGCGGCCAGCCCGAGCAGGTAGAGAATCACCAGGACCAGGACGAACCCCAGGCCGGGGACGTTGAACCCGATCCATTTCTCGATGATGTGGGCGACCCGCTGGTCCACGGCCAGATAGAAAAAGCGCAGGACGATAAAAGACAAGGCGAGGGGGATGATGGCCAGGAATCCCCGAAGAATGAACGTCTTGAGGTGCTTGAAAACCGCTCTCATGGCTGCGGTTTCGCCGGCGGCTGATGGGACGCCGGCGGAGGGACGTGTTCCTCTTTTTTCCCGTCCTTTTTCCGACTGCTCTTCGCCGCCAGGAAGCCGACCAGAAATCCGATCAAGAAGATGAAGAAGACCAGGATAAACTGCGGGGCGTAGATCGGCCAGAAAAAGAACCGCAGCGTGGCCAGTTCTGAATTCTGGATGAGCAGGACCGCGAAAAGCGCGATCAGGATAAGGATCAAGACGGTTCTACTTTTCATGATATGCCCTCTCCTTCAACCAAAAGGCGCCCCGACGAGGGCGCCTTCGATCTAAAGCCATTTCTTTCGCCTGAAATAAGCCACCAGAAAGACGGCGACGGCGATCATCACCCCCCAGACCACAAAATAGCTCCCGCGCCACTCGAGCTCGGGCATGAACTTGAAGTTCATCCCATACACGCCGACCAGGAACGTCAGGGGGATGAAGATCGTGCCGATGATCGTCAGGACCTTCATGACCTCGTTCATCCGGTTGCTGACGCTCGAGAGGTACATGTCGAGCATGCCGGAGAGCATGTCGCGGAAGGTCTCGATGTTGTCGATGATCTGGATCGTGTGGTCGTAGACGTCGCGGAGGAAGATCCCGGTCGTCTTCTGGATGAGCGGCGATTCCGCCCGCTCCAACCGGCTGATGAGCTCGCGCATGGGCCAAGCCGATTTGCGGAGAAAGATCATTTGCCGTTTCATGGCGTGGATCTCGTTCAGGGTCGTCTTTTTCGGGTCGGCGACAAGCTCGTCCTCGATCTCCTCGATCTGCTCGCCCATCCGCTCGAGGACGATGAAGTAGTCGTCGACGACGGCGTCGATGAGGGCGTAAGCCAGGTAGTCCGGGCCCATCTTCCGGATCCGGCCTTTGCCCTTGCGGATCCGCTCCCGGACGGGGTCAAAGGTGTCGCCGGGCCGCTCCTGGAAGGTGAGGACGAAGTTCCGGCCGAAAATGAGGCTCATCTGCTCGGTGACGACGTCCGAACAGTCCGTCCCGTATTCGATCATTTTCAGGACGACATAAGCGGCGTCGCCGAGGTCCTCCATCTTCGGCCGCTGGGACGTGGTCATGATGTCCTCGAGGATGAGGGGGTGCAGGCCGAAGTACGTGCCGAGCTTTTCGACGACGGCGGCATCGTGGATGCCGTCGATGTTGATCCAGGTCACGGTGGACGTTTCCCGAAAACGAAAACATTCCTCGACCGTCTCGACCTCTTTCTCGAAGATATTGTCGGCGTCATAATCGATGACCGTGATCCGGACCTTCTCGACCATTCTCTCGCCGACATGGATCAGGCTCCCGGGGGAAAGCCCCGCTTTGATCGACCGCTTGCTCTCTGAGTCCGTCATGGTCGCCGCCCTTTTAAGAACCTGGAGGCTGGAAACAATGCATCATCGCGGGGAGCGACGGGGCTAATCCCCCCTTCTCCCCCCTTTAGTAAAGGGGGGAAAGCGAGCCCCCCCTTTGCTAAAGGGGGGAAAGCAAGCCCCCCCTTTAGGAAAGGGGGGGAAGCACGCCTACCCTTTAGGAAAGGAGGGAAAGCAAGCCCCCCCTTTGCTAAAGGGGGGTGGGGGGGGATTATATTCGCGGCTTTTCCCTTGGGCGCTCGTACAAGGATATTTATCGCTTTAACCATAGATCAGGCCAACCGCGCTTCGGCGGCCGTCCAATCGACGGCCTTGAAGAACGCTTCGATATAGTCCGCCTTTTTCAGCCCGTAATCGATCATGTAAGCGTGCTCGAAGACGTCCATGACCAGGAGAGGCCGGCCTCCCGCCGGATGACCGCCGTCGTGCTCATTGATCCAGAAGTCGATGAGCCGGCCGGTCGCGGGATCCTGGTAGAGGACGGCCCAGCCGATTCCCCGCATCGCTCCCACGGCCCTGAAATCCTTCTGCCAGGGTTCGAACCCGCCGAAATCCTCGGTGATCTTTTTGGCCAGTTTTCCGCCCGCGTCGATCCCGTTTTTTCCGCCCAGATTTTCGAAATAGAGCTCGTGGAGGCGCATCCCGTCGAACTCCCAGCCGAGCCGCCGCCGGAGCTCGGCGAATTCGGGTGCGGCCGTTTTCCCGTCCTTGAGCATCTGGGCCAGCGCGTCCAGAACCTTGTTCGTGTTCGTGACATAGCCCTGGTAGAGGGTGAAATGGTTCTTGAGGAGAGCGTCGCTGAAGCCGGGTGTTCCCAAGAGCCTGGCGTAATCCTTGGCCGCGTACGCTTGAGTTTTAACATCCTGCCCGAAAGCGGGCCCTGAGAGCGGATCGGCGCCGGCGAAAACGGCCGCGCCGCCGACGCCCGTCGCCTTTAAGAACTCGCGTCTTTTGATCATTCTGTTCTCCTTAAGACGGGGACGCCTACCGAATTCAGGAGAATTCGGAGCATGTTCCCATCTTTTTATCTGGATTTCTTTTCGGTCGGCTTTTCGAGTTCTTTTTCCGGCTTATCGAACGCGGCCGGTTCGGCCGCCAAGCCGACCCTCTTCCGGAGCTCTAAGTTCAGCTCAGCGGCCAGGTCCTTGTTCTCCTTGAGGAGCTTCTTGACGTTCTCCCGGCCCTGCCCGACCCGTTCTCCCTTGTACGAATACCACGTCCCCGTCTTCTCGATGAGGCCGTATTCCAGACCGCAGTCGACGAGGTCCCCTTCCCGGGAAATGCCCTCGCCGTAGATGATGTCGAACTGGGCTTCCTTGAACGGCGGGGCCATCTTGTTCTTGACGATCTTGACCTTGACCCGATTGCCGATGACGCTATCGCCTTCCTTGATGGCCGTCATCCGCCGCACATCGATCCGCAGCGAAGCGTAGAATTTGAGGGCGCGGCCGCCCGTCGTCGTCTCGGGGTTGCCCAGGAAAAAGCCGATCTTCTCCCGGATCTGGTTGATGAAGATGAAGCAGGTCTTGGAACGGGCGACGATGGCCGTCAGCTTCCGCAGCGCCTGCGACATCAGGCGGGCCTGGAGGCCCATATGGGCGTCGCCCATCTCCCCCTCGAGTTCGGCCTTGGGAACGAGCGCGGCCACGGAATCGATGACGATGACGTCCACGGCCCCGCTCCGAACCAGGACCTCGGCGATCTCGAGGGCCTGTTCGCCCCAATCCGGCTGGGAGATGAGGAGGTTGTCGATATCGACGCCGACCTTGGCGGCATAGGGCGGGTCCATGGCGTGCTCCGCGTCGATGAAGGCCGCCTGCCCTCCGAGCTTCTGAGCTTCGGCGATGACATGGAGGGCCAGGGTCGTCTTGCCGGTCGCCTCCGGGCCGAAGACCTCGATGACGCGGCCGCGCGGAAAGCCGCCGATCCCGAGCGCCAGGTCGAACGAGATGGAGCCGGTAGGAATGGCCGGGATTTTCGCCGCGGCTTCTTTCTGCCCCAGTTTCATCACTGAGCCCTTGCCGAACTGCTTCTCGATTTGCGAGACCGCGGCTTCGATGGCCTTGTTCTTCGCTGTCTGCTTTTGATCGCTTTCGTCTTCTTTCATGCTTCCTCCTGATCATTCCTTCTCATCGGCATCCCCACATGACTATAGACGCTTTCCGGCCCGGTCTTGTCCCATGGTCCCCGATTTCCTCGTTTCCGGCATGCAAATCACCCATTTTGTATCACAATTGGGTAGCGCTGTAAATTCGTCATTATCCCAGGATGCCCATGATCTCGCCGTCGTCCGTGACGTCGATCCTCTCGGCGGCGGGGACCTTGGGCAGGCCGGGCATGGTCATGATCTCGCCGCACATGGCGACCACGAAGCCGGCGCCCGCGCTGAGCGACGCGTCCGTGACGGTCACCGTGAAGTCGCGCGGTCGGCCGAGGGCCTTGGCGTTGGCGGAGAGCGAATACTGGGTCTTGGCGATACAGACCGGGAACCGGCCGAAGCCGTCGCTCTCGTATTTCTGGAGCTTCCGCCTGGCCTTGGCCTCGAGGGCGACGCGGCCGGCGCCGTAGATCTTCGTGGCGATCGTCTCGATCTTGTCGGCCAGCGGCGTGTCGAGCGGATAGAGGAACCTGAAATCCCGGGGATCGTGCTCGATCGCCCGGAGAACTTCCTCTCCCAGGGCCAGGCCGCCCTCTCCTCCCCGGCCGAAGACGTCGCTCGGAGCGAACCGGACATTCTCCCTTCGGCAGAGATCGGCGAAGAGCCGCTCTTCTTTCTCCGTGTCCGCGGGGAATTTGTTCAAGGCCACGACCGGGGGGAGGCCGAAGAGCCGGATGATCTCGACGTGCTTCTGGAGGTTCTCGAATCCCTTGGCGATCGCCTCCGTATTCTCCGCGTTCAGCGCTTCCAGTTTGACCCCGCCGTGGAACTTGAGCGAGCGGAGGGTAGCCACGATGACCACGGCCGAAGGCGGGGGAACGGCGCCCGTCCGGACGACGATATCGAAGAACTTCTCGGCGCCGAGATCGGAGGCGAACCCGCATTCCGTGACCACGAAATCGGCCAAACGCAAGGCCATATTCGTCGCGATCACGGAGTTCGTGCCGTGGGCGATGTTGGCGAACGGACCGCCGTGGATGAAGGCCGGCGAGCCCTCCCGGGTCTGGACGAGGTTGGGCCGGATGGCGTCCTTGAGCAGGGCGGCCATGGCGCCCTGGGCCTTGACCTGGGCGGCCGTGACGGGCTTCCCGTCGGACGCGTATCCGATCTGGATGCGGCCGAGCCGGTCCTTGAGGTCCTTGAGGTCATGAGCCAGGCAAAAAATGGCCATGATCTCGGAGGCGGCGGTGATATCAAAACCCGTCTCCAGCGCGATTCCGTTGAACGTCTCTCCGATGCCGGAGATGACGTTCCGTAGGGACCGGTCGTTCATATCCAAAACGCGCCTCCAAGTGACGTTCTTGGCGTCGAGAAGGCCGCAGGACGGCTCGAACTGGACATGGTTATCGACCATGGCCGCTAGAAGATTGTTGGCCGAAGTGATGGCATGGATGTCGCCCGTGAAATGGAGGTTGATGTCGTCGCTGGGAACGACGTGAGCCTTTCCGCCCCCCGTCGCCCCGCCCTTCATGCCGAAGACGGGGCCCAAAGACGGCTCACGCAGGGCCGCCGCGGCCTTCCGGCCGAGCCGGTTCAGGGCGTCGGTCAGGCCGATGGCCGTCGTCGTCTTCCCTTCGCCGGAGGGCGTGGGGGTCATGGCCGTGACGAGGATGAGCCGGCCTAAGCCCCCGACGCTTTCAGGCGATGGCCCGAGATCGACCTTGGCTTTGAAGTTGCCGTATTTCTCCAGACACTCGGGACGAATGCCCAGCTTTTTGGCAATCTCCTCGATCGGCCGCCAAGAGGCCCGGGGCTTGCTCTCGTCGCTCATTTGTCCCTCCCGTCCACGGATCGGTTCCGCCCCACGGCGGCCGGGGCGGCGGCAAGGGCCCCAGGCTTTGCAGTCCTCATTCGCGAAGCGAATGTGGGCAGGCTTTGTCTGGGGATCCGCTTCCGCCGTACTCAGCCGCGTATTTACATCGCGGGTGAGTGCCCCGAGCTTTGCTCGGGGGTCCACTTCCGCCGCGAAGGCTCGTCCCTTGATCCATCTTAGCAGAATTTTACGCTTATGAACACGCAGACACATACCGAATTGAGAAGAATTCGGGAGCGTTCATAAAACGAAGCGCTTGAATCATCGTGGTATCCGGAATGTGTCGGCTCATGATCCTCCGCGGCTATTTATTCAAACCGAGGAACATCAGGTTGCAATCCTCGATGAGCCCGCGGTCGGCGAAGCTGAAGTAACAGTTGTTGCCGATGACGATGTGATCGAGCACCTTGAGCTGCATGACCCTGGCCGCGAAAACGAGCTCCTTGGTGATCTCCCGGTCGCAGAGAGACGGTTCGGGGTCTCCCGAAGGATGATTGTGGACGAAGACGAGAGAGGTCGCGTTGGTCCGAAGGGCGTCCTTCATGATCTCCCGGGGGTAGACGGCCGACGAGTCCACCGTGCCCTCGAACAGCGTCTTCTCCTCGATGATCTGGTTTTTCGGATCGAGGAAAAGGACCTTGAAATGCTCCTTTTTGAGGTCGCGGAGGGAATGATAGAGGTAATCGAAGACCTCGCGGGACGAGCGGGCATACGGCCGGCTCAACATCTTGTCCTTGAGAAAGCGGCGGGACACTTCCTGAACGAGCCGTATCCCGAAAACGTTGTGAGCGCCGATGCCCCGGATCCTTTGCAGTTCGTATTCGTCGGCCTCGAGCACCCCGCGCAGAGACTTGAACTCTTTGAGCGCCCTTTTCGCCTGTTCCTTGCAGTCCTTCCGCGGCGTCCCCAGGGTCAGGAGGAGTTCGACGATCTCGTAATCGAGAAAGGCGCTCAGGCCGGCGCGAAGAAACTTTTCCCGCAGACGGCGGCGATGGCCGCCGTTCGTCTCGATCGGGGCATCGATGTCTTCCGGAGGAATGTCCATGGGAGCTCTCGTCTAGGACCATTAATAAAGACGATGCTTCGGCCTCTTTTTAGCAGGGAAATGAGGATTTATTTTTTTTATTCGAGGACGGCCCGGACGGCCATGACCTTTTCAGGAGGCAGATCGAAGGGCAGAATGCCGGTCCCCAGGATGAACCCGGGATGACGGCGGCCGATAGCCAGGACCTCGCTCGTTTTAGCCTGGATGTCCGGGATCGAGGCCTTGAGCAGAAAGCGCGGATCGAGGTTCGCCCGCAGCAGGACCGGCCGGTCACTCTTGGAAGGAAACCCTTTGGTCGGGTTTCCTTCCAACGGTCCGGCGGGAAGAGCCCGCCGTCCCTGCCTTCCTTCCAAGGAGCTTTGGCCCACGAATTGATCCGGACTGTTCTCGAGGCGATCGACGAACGACGAGAGGTCGGCGCGGAAATCGCAGAGGATGTTGTTCGTTCCCGTCTCGAGGATCGCCTCGAGGATGCCGGACGTGTCCCCGCCGATGATATAAGGAACGAGAGGGAGGCCGAGAGCTTCACGGAAATAGCCGACGACATCGGCCGTCGGAGGCAGAATGAGGCTCCGATATAACGAGGGAGAGACCAGGGGCGGGGCGGCATGGGAATCAAAAAGGATGATCCCCAGCCCCCGCTCGACGTACGCCCGGCCGTAGGTTTTGGCGATCTCCGCCGAGAAAGAGAGGAGCTTCGACACCCAGGCGGGGTCGTCCAGGAGCGCCATCAGCACCTCTTCGGCGCCGGCGAGCTCGCAGGCGATCGAGAACGGCGCGCTGAGGGCGCCGCGGATGAACATCTCCCGGCCGAATCGCTTCTGAATTCTCCCGCCGGCCTCCAGGCAGACCGGCATCCGGCCGTCCTTTTCGGGATCGGGGAAACGCAGACGGGAAATATCATCGCCGACCTTGACCGGCCGCTCCGCGATCGAAGGGACGTCGCTCGAATCATAGAACCTGACCTTGCCGCCGACGGCCTCGGCCTCGACGTTGTAGACGTCGCAGCCGACGACAAGCATGTCCGGCCGGTAAAGCTCGGCCTCCCGGATGAGGGCCCGCTCGAAAAGCCCTGGGTCACGGCTCAGGAGCGACGGGGTCGTCCCGATGAGGGCGGCTTTATGTTCATAGACCGCCGGGCAGAATGGGACACGGTCGGCGGGGCGTCCGGCGAGCAGGCTCTCGATCCTCTGCCGCGGGGTCATGGCCCCGACATTATAAACAAAACCTGAGGTGCTGACAAAACCGGGCTGAGGGTTGCGCCCGGCCGGGCGAAGAAAAGCGTTCTATGGCCAGAACGTTCCCAAGTTGACCAACCTTCCTCCGCTGTGATAAAAACACGGGGAGAAATCGCGAGGTGAGCATGAGCGGCAACATCCCGACCCTTTTCGTGACCGGAACGACCCTCCCCGAAGCCTGGGAAAAGGCGGTGCTTGAATGCTGGCGCAAGGGCGTCGCGATCAAGACCGAATACGATAAGCCAGGCGACCCTCCGTCCCGCGACTGCACCATCCTGTGGACCGTGGAAGACCCCTTCGCCGAGCCGCGCATCCACCGTGCCTTTCCCGGCGGGCTCGAGGACCTCGAGATCTACCGCCAGGAGGTGGTCGACGGCGTTCACGACCATTGGATCGCCCCCGAGGAAGGGAAATGGACCTATACCTACCACAAGCGGCTGTTCTCCTACGAGATCGAAGGGGAGACGATCGACCAGATCGACGACATCATCAACAAGCTCGCCCAGTCCGGCCACTCGCGCCGGGCCCAGGCGATCACCTGGAACCCGAAGCTGGACGTTCCGACCTATGACCCTCCCTGTCTGCAAAGGATCTGGTGCCGGCTGCTCGATGACGGGAGCGGTGGATTCTCGCTCAATATGAATACCCATTGGCGGTCCCGGGACGCTTATAAGGCCGCCTATATGAACGTCTTCGCCTTGACCGATCTGCAGCGGGTCATTGCCGGGAGAATCAGCGCCCGGATCGGCAAACCCGTCCGCGTCGGCCGCTACGCCGACCTCGTCGACAGCTTTCATATCTACGGGTCCTACTTCCACGATTTCGAGGGTTTTTTAAAGATGGTCGAAAAGCGGTCGTTCGAAGAGCGGACCTGGACCAGCGCCTACGCCGAGCCGATGTTCGCCGAAGCCAGAGAAAAGCTCAAAAGGGAAAAACCGGGAATTTGATCAACCTGACCTCGGTCCTCTCGGTCTTGGCCCTCGGCTCGGCCGTGACGACCATCGTCGCCGAGCTTCGGGACTTCCGGCGGCTCGTCTATGCCGTCAAACCGCTGACCGTGATCCTCATCCTGATCATCGCCGGACGGGCCGTCCCCGTTTTCTCCCCTCCTTACAAAGCCATGGTCCTGGCCGGCTTGGGGTGTTCGCTCCTCGGGGATATTTTCCTGATGCTCCCCAAGAAGCGCTTTCTAGAAGGATTGATCGCGTTTCTCGCCGCCCAGCTTTTGTATATCGCGGCTTTCCGGTCGGGGGCCGCTTTGTCCCTCTCTCTTCTGCCGACGATCTCCTTCGTCGTCTTCGGCCTGATCATGATCCGGCTGCTCCTCCCCTATCTCGGGGCCATGAAGATCCCGGTGACCATTTATGTTTTTGTCATCGTGACGATGGCCGTCCTGGCCGCCGAACGGTTCATTCAGATCGGAGGGACGAAGACCCTCTCGGCGTTCGTCGGCGCCGTGCTTTTCGTGGTTTCGGATTCGGCCCTGGCGGTGGACCGCTTCGCGAAAAAGATCAAGGGCGCTCAGGCGCTCATCCTGGGCACGTACTTCACCGCCCAGTGGCTTATCGCCATGTCGGTCTGATAAACGAAGCTATTTCTTTTGATCCAGCTTCAGTCCGGCCGCCAGCTCATCCAGGAGCTTCGGCGCGGCCTTCCCCTCGGTGAACAGAACCCAAACCTCGGGCTTATCGACGATGATCATGACCGCCTTTTCCGGGGCGGCGGCCGAGAACATGGGCCGGCCGTTCCATCGGCCGATCTCCGTCCGGGCTCCGATGTTCAGCCGGCGGATGAGCTCGCTCGCGGTCAGGTCATATTCCTTCCAGGGCAATAGAGAGGATTGCAAAAGCTCGCCTTTCGCCCCGTCCGGGCCGCTGAGGGCGACAAGGACCGGATCGGGCCAGACGGAGTCGAGCTTGGTGAACGTAAAAGCCGAGGGCTTCTTGAAGGTCAGGCCCAGCCAGGGATTCTCATAGAGATCTCCCGTGGTCCGGTAGGGCGCCGCGCCCTCGGGCACGCTGATCTTTTTCCCGTCCGCGCCCGCGTACTCGAGGATCCTGATATCGACCTGCCCGAAGAGCTGCTGGCCGGCACCGCCGCTGAGCGAACCCGCCCCCTCATGCATCGAAACGGCGTTGAAGCCGAGCCGGGCCGCGTCGGCCTGGGCCGGCGCGACGATCGCCGCGTCCATGGGGATCCAGGTGTCCCCCACCTGGACTTCGGTCCAGGCATGCCCGCCGAACATGCCGAGGGCATAGACATAGCCCATGACGACGCGCGACGGGATCCCCGCCGCCCGGGCCATGGCGGCCAGGAGCGTGGCATATCCTACGCAAGTGCCGCGCCGGTTCTGCAAGATCTCCGCAGACGGAGCGAGGGCGATGCCGAGGTCGAAGGTCATGTTGTCTGAAACCCAGCGCTCGAGCTTTAGAACCGCCTGAAAAAGGTCTTTTTCACCGGCGATCAGACCGCGGACAAGATCCCGGAGACGCGATTCGTCCGACTGGATATAGGCGTTGGGCTCTAAGAACTCGCGGTTCTTGTCGGTCGCGGCCACTGGAAATGATACCGGTTTCGGGAGAGCGGGCCTTTTGATCTCGAGGACGAGCGTTTCGCGATCCTTGGAAACGACAGTCTGGCAGGGGCTTCCGATCTCGGGCCAGCCGAGGTCGGGATTCTTGTGGATCAGTTTGACCTTGAGGTATCGCAGCGTCCGGGCCATGGGCAGGCGGATGTTCGAGCGGATGATCGACCGTTCGAACATTTCGGCCGGGAGTTCCGAACCCGAAGCGGCCGCGAGCGCCGTGGTCCGGTCCGAAAGGACGAAAACTCCCGGTCCGAACGGCGTGGCCATCTCCTGTTTGACCACCTCGTGATCGGCGTTGAGCCAGGCCGTGCTCTTGACCGCGGCCGCTTCGATGAGCTCCTCGACCTTGAGCGTCCGCAGGTCATGTCCGGCCAGCCGGAGGGTCTCCTCGCCGAGGACTTTCCGGCTCCCCTTGCTCACGGCTTCGAGCTCCGGCATGAAGGTCAGAAACTCGACGGCATCTCCGGGCTTTTTGAGCGCTTTCAGGGAGGCCAGGCGGATCCCTTCCTGCCCGACAAGCGTCCCGAGGTATGGGATCGTCCGGGTGTAGCTTTTGCCGCCGGATTCCGAGCGGAATTCGATGGAGTTGTCCTTGACGAGGGCCTCGGTCTTCGTGGCCGTGGCCGAAGCGAGCATCTCATATCTGATCTTCGTCAGGAGGCCGGCGGCGGTCTCTTCGAATCCCGTGACGAAGCGGAGCTCGACCTTGGTCCCCAGCCGGTTGAGGGTCATCTTCATCTCGGAATTGGAGACCAGGACCTCTCCCCCCGCCCGGACGTCCCGGGACAAGACATCATGGATATATCCGACCGGCTGACCGCCGATGGTGATGAGGAACCACTTGTCCGACGGCGGAAGGGACGCGGAAAGGGCGGATGGACCGAGAACGACCGATAGAAACAGGACGATCCATGATCTTTTCTTATCGAGCGTGCGCATCGCTTCGGCTCCTTCTCCTGTGAACCTTAAAAACCATATCGGCGCTCTCTCCGCCTGACCCGCCCCATGCGGCGGTCGTCTTCGGGTCCATCATCTTTTCCGGCCGACGAGCTCCAGTGCCTTCTCGATCGCCTTGTCGAGCTGGGGTCCTGGCCGCTCAATTCATGGCCGAGGTCTCAGCGCCGTTTCCTATTTGCGCCTGAAAAGCCTCTATAAAAAGAACAAAACCCTAAAGATATTCTTTTTTTCCTTTTTTCTTCAGGATCTCAAGAACCTCCTTGACCTTTTGATCCAGGTCCATTCGACAAACCAAGAGGGCATCCTTGGTGTCGACGATAACGAGGTCCTGTAGGCCGACCAATACTGTGAGCTTCCCGGGGTTATAGCAAAGAACGTTCCGGGAATCCAGAACCACGGAATCCCCCTTGACGGCGTTGCCCGCACCGTCCCTTGCCCATATCTCGGCAAGCGCCGACCAGGCGCCGACATCAGACCAGCCGAAATTCCCTTCGCTGACCAGAACCCCCCCCGCCTTCTCCATTAGGGCATAATCGATGGATAGGGCCGGGATATCCTCGAAAACGGCGGCCAACCTGGCCCGCGATCCCGCCTTGAGCGCTTCCAGCATGCGCCGCCAGTACGGAAAAAAGTCCGGGGCGAACCTCTCCATCTTCCGGGCAAAGACGCTCGCCCTCCAGATGAACATGCCGGAGTTCCAGAAATAATCGCCCGACCGGAAAAAACTCCGGGCGATCTCCTGGGACGGTTTTTCCTTGAACGCTTTGACCCCGAAAAACGGTTCCCCGGCGTACATCCGGGCGCCCCCCTTCCGGTAATGGATGTAGCCAAATCCCGTCGAAGGGAACGTCGGCGGAATGCCGAACGTGATCAAAGCGTCTTCGCCGCGGGCCGCGGCAGCGGCGGCCTCGATCTTCTTCAAAAAAGCGGCGTTGTCCGTGATCAGGTGGTCGGAAGGAAGGACGACCACGACCCCCTCTTGGTTTTTCAGGTAGACCCAGGCCGTGGCCAGGATGAGGGACGGCGCCGTGTTCTTGCCCTTCGGCTCGGCCAGAAGATTCCGCGCCGGAACGCCGGGCAGAAGCCGGCGGAGGATCCTCGTCTGGGCACCGTTGGCGATCGTGTAGATCCTCTCGTTCGGGACGAGAGGTCGGATCCGACGGGCGGTCTCTTCGACCATCGTCCTGTCGCTGACCATCGGCAGGAACTGTTTCGGCGTCCTGCGCCGGCTGAGCGGCCAGAACCGCGTGCCGCTGCCGCCGGCCATGATGACCGCGTGGATGTCGGACTTCTTCGTCATGCCTGTTCCAGCTTTTGGATGGCCCGCTCCACGGCTCCTTTCATTTCTTTCTGGATGGCCTCGAGGTCCGCCTCGGTCTCCGCTTCGAAGCGCAGGACCAGAACGGCCTGCGTGTTCGAGGCGCGGACGAGCCCCCAGCCCTTCGGATAAATGGCCCGCACGCCGTCGATGTCGATGACCGGGACCTTTTTCGCCAGCTCGTTCCTGACCTCCGCGACAATCTTGAACTTGACCTCCTCCGAGGCGTAGACGCGGATCTCCGGGGTGCTGTAGGTCTTGGGCAGGCCGGCCCGCATCTCCGAAAGCTTCCGGTCCGATCGGGACATGAGCTCGACGAGCCGCGCCGACGAATAGATAGCATCATCGAAACCGAAGAAGCGGTCGGCGAAGAAAATATGCCCGCTCATCTCGCCGGCGAGGACGGCCTTTTCCTCTTTGATCTTCTTCTTGATGAGCGAATGGCCCGTCTTCCACATGATGGGTTTCCCTCCGAGTTTGGCGATCTCATCATAAAGGATTTTGGTCGCCTTGACCTCGGAGATGATCGCCGCGCCGGGATGCGTCTTCAGGATGTCGCGCGAAAAAAAGATGAGGAGCTGGTCGCCCCAGATCAAGTGGCCTTCGTCGTCGACGACGCCGATCCGGTCGGCGTCCCCGTCGTAGGCGATGCCGAAATCGGCCTTCGTTTCGCTCACCTTTTTGATCAGGTCCCGCATGGCCTCCGGCAGGGTCGGGTCGGGATGATGATTGGGGAAGCGGCCGTCCATCTCACAGTAGAGCTCGACGACGTCGCAGCCCAACCTCTTGAAAATGGGCACGGCCACCATTCCGCCCGTCCCGTTGCCGGCGTCGATCACGATCTTGAGCTTCTTCCGGAGCTTGATGTTGTCGACGACGTAATCCATGTATTCCGGGACGATGTCATACGCGCTCTGCGTCCCCTCCTTGGCGGCGATGATCTCGTTCGTCCTGATGAGGCGGAAGACCTCCTGGATCGTATCCCCGTAAAGAGTGTCGTGGCCCGACATCATTTTGAACCCGTTGTATTCGGGCGGATTGTGCGAGCCGGTGATCATGACGCCGGCTTCCATGGCCTTGTAATAGATGGCGAAATAGAGCAGGGGGGTCGGGATCGTACCCAGATCCACGCCGTCACAGCCGACGGAGCGGAGGCCCTTCATCAAAGCCTGGGCGTAGGACGGCGAGCTCAGGCGGCAGTCGCGTCCGACCGCTACCTGCCGCTTTCCCTGCCGCCGGAAATAGGCCCCCATCCCCTTCCCCAGCGTCTCGACGACGGCCGGCGTCAGGTCCTTGTCGACGAGTCCCCGGATGTCGTATTCTCGAAAGATGTTCGGATTGATGTCCATGCCTCTCCTCCCCGTCCTTTCTATATCTTCCGATCAAACAGGACCATCTTGATCCGGCGGGCGCGCGCTTTCGCCGCCATCAGAACATCTCCGTCCGCCACAGGTCATGGAGGTGAATGATGCCCTCGATCCGGCCGGCCTTGTTCTTGACGACGAGCGAGGTGATCTTCTTTTGCTCCATGAGATGGAGGGCTTCGGTGGCCAGGTCGGTCTTGTCGATCGTGACCGGATCGGCCGTCATGCAGTCCCGGGCCGTTTTCTGGAGCAGCGTCTCCCTGTATTTCTTGATCATCCGGCGCAGATCGCCGTCGGTGATGATGCCGACTAGGACGCCGCCCTCGACGACGCAGGTCAGACCCAGCCTTTTCCGCGTCATCTCCTCGATCGCCTCGCTCATCGGCGTCCCCGGTCCGATCGCCGGGATGTCTTTCCCCCGATGCATGAGCCGTTCGACGCGGAGAAGTTTCTTTCCGATCGCCCCTTTGGGATGAACGAAGGCGAATTCCTTCTCGCTGAAGCCTTTTTTTTTCATCAAGGCGACGGCCAGGGCGTCCCCGAGAGCGAGGGAGGCCGTGGAGCTGGCCGTCGGGACGAGCCCGCTCGGCTCGGCTTCCTTCTCGACCCTTGCGTCCAGGACGATATCGCTGTACTTGGCGATCTTCGAGTTCCGGCAGCCCGTGATGCAGATGAGCTTGATGCCGATCCGCTTGATGAAATCCAGGAGATCGATGATCTCCCGTGTCTCGCCGCTGTACGAGACGGCGATGACGACGTCGCCCTTCAGGATCATGCCGAGATCGCCGTGGCCGGCCTCGGCCGGATGGACGAACATCGCCGGCGTCCCGCAGCTGGCCAGCGTCGCCGCGATCTTGCGGCCGACCAGACCGGACTTGCCCATGCCGAGGACGATGATGCGGGACTTCGTCTTGTAGAGGAGGTCCACGGCCCGAGCGAAGCTGTCGTTCAGACGCGAGCTCAAAGCCTCGACGGCACGGGCCTCGATCTCGAGAACTTCGCGCCCCGTTCGGATGACCTCTTTCTTCGTCATGCGCATTCCTTTAAACGACTTTCTTCAGGCGAAGCAATATTGCCAGAAGTTCCTTCAGGTCCTTGATGTCAAGGGCGTTCTCCTTGTCCGACAAGGCCGCTTTGGGATCGTCGTACACCTCGAGAAACACGCCGTCGGCGCCGGCGCTCGTCGCGGCCCGGGCGATGGTAGGAATGAACTCCCGGTCGCCGCCCGACGACGTCCCGCGGCCCCCGGGCTTCTGGACGCTGTGCGAAGCATCGATGACGACGGGATACCCCCATCTCTTCATGATGGGGATGGAGCGGATGTCGACGACGAGGTTGTTGTATCCGAACATCGTGCCGCGTTCGGTCAGGATGATCTTCCTATTCCCCTGGCTCTCGATCTTCTCGACGGCGTTCTTCATGTCGTAGGGCGAGAGGAATTGTCCTTTTTTGACATTGACCGGCTTTTGCGTTCTCGCCGCGGCCAAGAGGAGGTCGGTCTGCCGGCAGAGGAAAGCCGGGATCTGGATCACATCGAGGACCTCGGCGGCCCTTTCGACTTGGGCCGTTTCGTGGACGTCGGACAGGACGGGAACATCCAGCTCGGCCTTGACCTCGGCCAGGATCTCGAGACCTTTGTCGAGCCCCGGGCCCCGGAACGAACGGATCGACGACCGGTTGGCCTTGTCGAAAGACGCTTTGAAAATAAAAGGGACCTTGAGTTCAGCCGAGATCGATTTGAGGCGCCGGGCCAGACGGAGGGTGCGGTCGCGGCTTTCGATGACGCACGGGCCCGCGATCAGGAAAAACGTCCCGGGCCGGCCGATCCTGACGCCGGGGCTAATTTTTATGTCTTTTAAGTCGGTGCGCATGGCTGGCTCCGATGAAGGCTTTGAACAAAGGATGCGGTTTCAAAGGTTTGGATTTGAACTCGGGATGGAATTGACAGCCTAAGAACCAGGGATGAGACTTCAATTCGACGAGTTCGACCAATCCATAATCCGGGTTCTTCCCCGAGATGAACAGGCCCGCTTCCGCCAGCGGTTTTTCATACTCGGGATTGAACTCGAACCGATGCCGGTGACGCTCGTAGATCTCGGCGGTCCGGTAGGCCTTAAAGGCGAACGAATTCTTCTCCATGCGGCACAGGTACTGTCCCAGCCGCATCGTCCCCCCCAGGTCCTGGATGCCTTTGATCTCCCGCCACTTGAAAAAGATCTTGTGGGGCGCGTCCTCGTCGAATTCCGTGCTGTTCGCGCCGTCCAGGCCGGCCACGTTGCGGGCGAACTCGATGGTCGCGCACTGCATCCCGAGGCAGATGCCGAAGAACGGGACCTTATGTTCCCGGGCGAAGGTGACCGCCCGGATCTTTCCTTCGATGCCGCGATGGCCGAATCCTCCGGGGACGAGAATGCCGTCCTTGTCCCGCAGGACTTTTTCGATCTTCCCTTTCTCGAGGTCCTCGGCTTCAATCCAGGAGATGTTCACCTTGACCCGGTTGGCCAGGCCGCCGTGGTCGAGAGCCTGTTTCAGGCTCAGATAGGAATCCTTGAAGCCGGCGTATTTTCCGACCAGGGCGATATCCACATCGTCCTTGGGATGCCGCATCCTGTTCACCAGGGATTTCCATTGCCCGAGGTTCTGTTTTCTGGATTCCAGCCTCAACTGTTTGAGAATGATCGCGTCCAGTCGTTCCCGGGCGAAGATCAGCGGGACCTCGTAGATATTGGCCACGTCCTTGGCCGTGATGACGGCCTCCTCGGGAACGTTGGTGAAAAGAGCGATCTTCGTTTTCAGATCCTGGGTCAGGAAGCGGTCCGTACGGCAGAGCAGGATATCGGGCTGGATCCCGATGGCCCGCAGCTCTTTCACGGTATGCTGGGTGGGCTTTGTTTTGAGCTCACCCGATGTGCCGATGTAGGGGACAAGCGTCAGGTGGACGAAGACAACGTTCTCCGGGCCGAGCGTCAACCGCATCTGGCGGGTCGCTTCGAGAAAGGGAAGGCTTTCGATGTCACCGACCGTCCCCCCGATCTCGACGATGATGATGTCGTTGTCGCTGGTGACGGCGCGGAAAGCGTTCTTGATCTCGTCCGTCACGTGGGGGATGACCTGGACCGTCTTGCCCAGGTATTCGCCGCGCCGCTCCTTCCGGATGATCAGGTCATAGATCTTGCCGGCCGTCCAATTGTGGTATTTCGTCGTCCGCGTCGATGTAAACCGCTCATAATGGCCGAGATCGAGGTCCGTCTCCGCGCCGTCGTCCGTGACGTAGACTTCGCCGTGTTGGAACGGATTCATCGTCCCGGGGTCGACGTTGAGATAAGGATCGAACTTTTGGAGCGTGATCTTAAAGCCGTGGCTTTCAAGAAGCCGGCCGATCGACGCCGCGGCGATCCCCTTGCCGAGACCCGACAGCACGCCTCCGGTGACGAAGATATACTTACTCATGGGTCCTCACACTCAGCAATTTCTCGACCTTGATTATATCCTGCGGCGTATCCACGCTCAAGGTGGGCCGCGGGATCTCGATCATCTGGATCGGCATTCCGTTCTCCAGGACGCGAAGCTGTTCGAGCTTTTCGATCCGTTCGAGCCTCGACACGGGAAGGCGGTGGAAATTCATCAAAAAATCCTTGCGGTAGCCGTAGATGCCGATGTGCTGGAAGAAATGGTCCGGAGCCTGATAGGGGAGAGGTGACCGGGAAAAATAGAGGGCGAAGCCGTTCTTGTCGGTGACGACCTTGACGACATGACTGTCCTGAAGCAAAGCCATGTCGGTCACTTTGGCCATCAAGGTGGCCATGGAGATCGACGGATCGTCAAGGGCGATGACGAGCGCGTCGAGCATCTCCCCGCCCACGAGCGGTTCGTCGCCCTGGATATTGACGATGATCTCGGCCTCTACCTGGGCGGCCGCTTCGGCGACGCGTTCCGTTCCCGACTCGTGATCGGTCGAGGTCATGACGGCCTCGGCCCCGAATTCATCCGCGGCCTTGACGATCCTTTGATCATCAGTTGCTATTATTATTCTTTTCAACAACTTAGACTTCTTTGCGCCCTCATAGACCCACTGGATCATGGGCTTGCCGAGGATCGAGGCCAGCGGTTTCCCCGGGAAGCGGGTCGCCCCATAGCGGGCAGGAATGATTCCGGCGGCTTTTTCCAAAGTCATAGTTCCGATTTATCTATAGATTCCGATCCGGAAGCGGCAATATGTCCGGCCGTCTGACAGCGAGCTTCGAGAAAAGCCCCCTCCTCCACGATCAGCTTCGGCGTAATGATCGTCCCGGTGGCGCGCCCCTGGCTATTGATCTCGACCCTTTCGGCGGCCTTGATGTTACCGATGAATTCTCCGTTGATGACGACATGGTTGACGAAGAGCTCGGCTTCGACCTTGCCTTTATTGCCGATGATCAGAACGGATCCGGATTCGATCTTGCCTTTATAGAACCCGTCGATCCGGAATGATCCCGCGAATTTCAACGTCCCGCTGAACTCCGTTCCTTCATCGAGAAACCCGCTGATTTTCGTTTCATCGACTTTCTTGTCCTTCATGAGCGCGCTCCTTTGATGAATCCATGGATCCGATTGAGTTCGTCCAAAGAAAAATAAAAAATCTTGATGATCCCGGTTTTCGGATTTCCGGAGATGACGACCTTGGCTCCCAGGACTTTGAGAAGCTCTTCCTGCAAAGCTTCGAGGTCCGGATCGATCCGGCGTTTTTTGGGAGGCGCCGGTTTTTCCTTGAGTCTGGCTACGAGGCTCTCGGCTTCCCGGACGGAGAGTCCTTTGAGCCTGATCTTATTGGCCAGCTCGACCTGTGTTTTGAGATTTTCGACGGCGAGCAGCGCCTTGGCATGCCCCATGGACAGCTCCCCGTCTTGAAGGCGGTCCAGGATCTCGTTCGGCAATTTT
Source organism: Candidatus Aminicenantota bacterium (assembly GCA_030691735.1). Taxonomy (GTDB): domain Bacteria; phylum Acidobacteriota; class Aminicenantia; order Aminicenantales; family UBA4085; genus JAPKZI01. Next base: position 28,172 of record JAUYDS010000117.1, on the reverse strand, counting down.
AAAAGCCGCAGAAAATTGGCCACGGACGCCCTGTCCTTACCGACCCTTTCGGCGACGTCTTCTTGAGTGTAGCCAAGCTCATCGATCAGCCGTTTGTAGCCCAAGGCGATTTCGACCGGATTCAATTGTTCCCGCTGTAAGTTCTCGACCAGGGAAACCTCAAGCTGTTGTTCCTTGGGAATATTCCTTATGAGCGCGGGGACTTTGCTCAGCCCTGCCTTTTGCGCCGCTCTCCAGCGTCTCTCCCCGATCAGTATTTTATATTGCCCGTTATCACGGACGACGACGATCGGCTGGAGAACGCCCGCCTCCCGGATCGACTGGGCCAGTTCCTGGATGGCTTTTTCTTCGAACTTCAGCCGCGGCTGGAGCGGATTCGGCCGAATTTGATCGATATCGAGTTCGGCATAGACCTCATCCTTGAGGATGCCGTATTCTTCGGGGATGAACGCCTTTATTCCTTTTCCTAGCGCCTTTTTCATTTCGCGAGTATCTCCTGAGCCAGATTGAGATAGGCCTCGGCCCCTCTGGATTTCGGATCGTAGAGGATGACCGGCTTGCCGAAGCTGGGAGCTTCCGCGAGCCGGATGCTCCGGGGGACGACGACCTGATAAATGATCCCTTTAAGCGATTTTCGGACCTCCTCCGCCACTTGACGGGAAAGGTTCGTTCTCTCGTCATACATCGTCAACAGGATCCCTTCGATTTTCAGCGTCGGATTGAAGTAAGTGCGGACCTCGTTCAAGGTTTGAAACAGATCGGGTATGCCCTCCATGCAAAAGAACTCGGTTTGGACAGGGATCAAGACGGAATCCGCCGCGGACAGGGCATTGATCGTCAAGAAACCGAGCGAAGGCGGACAATCGATGATGATGAAATTGAATTTCAGGCGGATCTTGTCCAGCGCATCGCGAAGCATCCGCTCCCTGTTTTCTTTGGAATAGAGTTCGACTTCGGCGCCGGCCAGCTCGGGTGAACAAGGGCAAAGGTACAAGTTGTCGAGTTCGGTTCCGATGACGAATTCCATGGTGTCCTGGCCGTTCATCATGGCCTGATAGATGCCTTTATTGGTTTCCTTTGTCTTGCCGAGTCCGGCCGTGGCCATGCCTTGGGGATCAAAATCCACCAATAGAACTCGCGCTTTTTTCAAGGCAAGGCAGGCGGCCAGATTGATGGCTGTCGTGGTTTTGCCCACGCCGCCCTTTTGGTTGGCGATCGCAATAATTTTATTAGCCATTGCCGATTGTTCCACGTGGAACATTATCGCCGGTGACCCTTCTCTTTTTCCGCGCCTTCAGGTGGACATAGACGGAAAATACGTCGGAAGGGGTGAGCCCCGGGATCTTTTTCATGTCACGGATCGTCCTCGGTCTATGTTGTTCCATCTTTTCCACGGCTTCCCTGGTCAGGCCATGAATTTTCTTAAGATCCAGTTTCTCGGGAATTTTAAGGCCGTCGATCTTCAAGATCTTGGCGACCTCTTTTTCCTGTTTTTTCAGATATCCTTCATATTTGACTTCGGCCTCGACGTGTCTGATCTCTTCATCGGTTAGGGCCTCCGGAATCTTTCCGTATTCTAGCATATTCTCGAAATGGATTTCAGGTTTTTTTAGGAAGTCCTTCAGCCTGATTTTTTCCTTGTTGGCCAGGGTGATCTTCTTGTTCTCCAGGAAATAGATGACGTTTCTCACCCTTTCCTGTTTCTCATGGAAAACACATAATTCCTCATCTCCGATCAGTCCGAAACCATGACCGTATCCGGTCAAGCGGACGTCGGCGTTGTCGATCCTCAGCATGAGGCGATATTCGGCCCTCGAGGTAAAAAGGCGGTAAGGCTCCTCCACGCCCTTGGAAATCAAGTCATCGATGAGGACTCCAATATAGGCTTCATCCCGGCGAAGAATAAATGGGGCTTTCTTTTTTATTTTCAAGGCGGCATTGATGCCGGCCATGAGCCCCTGGGCCGCGGCTTCTTCATAACCCGAGGTCCCATTGATCTGTCCGGCTAAATAGAGATCGTCGATGAGTCTCGTTTCCAGCGTAGGCCGAAGCTGGACAGGGGAGATGGCGTCATACTCGATACCATAGGCGGGCCTCAGGATCTTTGCCTGGTCAAGCCCCGGGATGGTCCCGAGGATGCTCTTCTGTGTTTCATAGGGAAGGCTGGAAGATACGCCGTTGACATAAACCTCCGCCGTTTCAAGGCCTTCCGGCTCGAGAAAGAAGTGGTGCCGGGAATGATGAGGGAATTTCACTACTTTATCCTCGATCGATGGACAGTAGCGGGTCCCGACGCCTATAATCTTACCGCTGAAGAGAGGAGATTTATCGAGGTTCTTTCGGATGACCTCATGTGTTTTTTCGTTCGTATATCCGGCATAACAAACGACTTTATTCTCGAGCCTTTTTCTTGTTCTGAACGAAAAAGGGACGGGGATTTCGTCGCCCGGCTGAGGTTCGAACCGCGACCAGTCGATGGTATGCTTGTCCAGCCTCATCGGCGTGCCTGTTTTTAGGCGCAAGGTTTTCAAACCGAGCCTTTTCAGGCACTCTCCCAGCTCTGGGGCGGCGGGCTCGTTGGCCCTCCCGGCCGGATAGCTCTTGAGCCCGATATGGATCAGTCCGTTCAAGAACGTGCCGGGAGTTAGAAGGATCGCTTTGCCCCGGATCATGTGGCCGTCCAATGTGGCGATACCTTTCGCCTTTCCGTCCTCGACGAGAAGATCGGTCACGATCCCTTGGAAAACCGTCATATTTGGAATGTTCTCGAGCCATTTCTTCATTGTCAGCCGATAAAGGGCCTTGTCGCATTGAGCGCGGGGCGCCTGGACCGCACCCCCCCGGCTCCGGTTCAACAAGCGGAACTGGATCCCCGTCTCATCAGCCAACCGACCCATGAGCCCGCCGATGGCGTCGATTTCCCGGACCAGATGGCCTTTGGCCAGTCCGCCGATGGCCGGATTGCAGGACATTTGAGCGATGGTCTCAAGATGGATCGTGACCAGGCAGGTCGACAGGCCCATAGCGCAGGCTGCGGCGGCCGCCTCGCAACCGGCATGGCCGGCTCCGACTACGACAATATCGTAAGCATCGGCGGCTGTCGTTTTCATTTCATTTTCCCACGCAGAAGCGGCTGAAGATCCTTTCGATGACATCGTCCGCTTTGATCTCTCCCGTCAATTGGCTGAGGAAAGGAAGCGTTTTCCGGATCTCATCAGCGTAAATCTCCTCGGAATGGCCTTTTAAAAGCAGTTCACGCCCCTTTTTCAGATGTCTGAGAACATCCTCAAGCAGCAATTTCTGTCTTAGATGGAAGATGACGTTTTCGCGGTTCTGCATCTTCGCGGCGAAGATCTCATAAATCTTCTTCCTCAACCGGTTGAGATTCGTTCCTCTCAGGGCGGAGATTTCCAGGAAAGAAAGGTGTCCGAAGCGCTCTTTGATCTTGGCGATATCCATTTTCAGGCCAAGATCGATCTTGTTGAACAGGATGAGGGCTTTTTTGTTCCGGAATTCCTCGAGAAGGGCGAGGTCCTCTCGATCCTCCGGACGAGAGGCATCCAGCAAAATGAGAAGCCCTTCCGCCGATGAGGCTATTTTTTCCCCCCTTCTCATGCCTTCCCGTTCGACGGACGAACCTGCCTTTCCAAGGCCGGCCATATCGACCAGGTTGAAATAGGCGTCCTTGATCTTGATCTTTTCCTTCAAGTAGTCCCGCGTCGTTCCGGGATAGGGGGTGACGATCGCTCGCTCGTCCTCTAAAATGGCGTTGAACAGGGTGGATTTCCCGACATTCGTCCTCCCCGTGATGGCCAGGGTGACGCCTTCGATGAGCGCTCTGCCTCCTTCGTAGCTCGAAACAAGATCGTCCATCAGGACGATCATTTTCTCGAGGTTTATGGCCATTTTCCCAGGCGTGACGGGCAGCCGGTCTTCCGGAAACTCGATAACCGCTTCGATCTGGGAGAGGATGTCGATGACTCCCGCCCGAAATCCTTCGATCTTCTTCGAAAGCTTTCCGTCCAGCTGGCTGAACGCCAAGTGGGCCGTTTCGATCGTGCCGGCTCGAATGAGGTCGTTGACCGCTTCGGCCTGAATGATGTCAAGCCGGCCTCTCAAATAGGCCCGCAAGGTGAATTCTCCGGCTCGCGCGTGCCTCGCTCCGGCCCTGATTCCAAGACGAACGGCTTCTTCCATGACCGTGGGGCTGCCGTGGCAGCTGATCTCGGCCACGTCCTCGCGAGTATAGGAATGAGGCGCTTGAAAATAAAGAAGATAGGCCTCTTCGAAGACCTCTTCCGTTTCGAGATTCACGAGGTTTCCTAAAACCGCCCGCCTCGGAGGGATCTTGGAAGTTGCCTTCTTCGGCCGAAAAAAGGCTTTAGCTATCTTGAGGGCGTCCCGGCCGCTCAACCGGACGATCCCGATCCCCCCATATCCGGGCGGCGTCGAGACGGCGATGATCGTGTCCTCGAGCGTTTGATCGAGCATTTGAATGGGATTTTAGTTTAGACGAAGCGAATAGTAAAGGGGCTCGCTCGAAGTGGGCGAACGCTTTTCTGGTCGGCGGGGCATACAGACAAGATCGGAAAACGGCTTCGCTCCCGACTCGGGTTTTTCACGCCGTTTCCTCGCCGTTCTTCTCGGCGGCTCAGAACTCGCTTCCCGGCTTCCGACATTACGGGAGTGCGCCGGGAAGCTCAAACATGCTTCGCCGGCCGGCCTCTTCCGGGCCGGCTGGTCACTCTTGGAAGGAAACCCTTTGAACGGGTTTCCTTCCAACGGTCGCTGCGCTCCCTGCTAACCTTCCAAGGAGCATTTGTTCGTCGCATTGTTCGGAGTTCCCTCGAAGGACGGCTCGGAAAGGCTAAACCCTCCATGGTCGCTTCGGCCGTCTCCCGATCTTGTCGTTCGGCTCAATCCGTGAAAAGAGCGTTCGCCCGCTTCTTCGCTCGTCAAAGGCGAAAACAATGCGTTTCCCCATCATCATGAACTATTTTTTTCATCCCGGGCGAGGGGAGGAAGCCGATGCGATCACAAGAAATATCGCGGCTGCATTTCGGTTTTTCCGGTGCGAGAATAAAGGACGCGACGGCAGGGTTGGCCCTAAGGACCCCATAGCGGAGGGGGGCCCCATCGGCAAGGCCGATGGGGGGAACCGACGGGTCACTCTTGGAAGGAAACCCTTTGAGCGGGTTTCCTTCCAACGGTCGCTTCGCTCCCTGCCTTCCTTCCAACGAGCATAATCCCACGCATTGATCGGGAAGCGACTGGTTCCCCAGGGGGCCGGGGGCCACCCTGTCGCCGCATCGGCCATCCCGAATAACTAAAGAAATACGCGAGCGAAGAAACGGGCAAACGCTCTATTTACGGGTGGCACCGATCGGGCGCCCGGCCGGACGAAGCGAATGGGACCCCCCGAAGGTGGGTGATGAGCGAGTCCGGCTGGGCTGATCGGTGACAGGACCCGCGACTAAGAGAGCGTTTGCCCGCTTCGAGCGAGCCCTTTATTTGCCCTGCTTGCCGATGGGAAAGATCTTGACCCGCTTCAGAAAACCGTCGCCCAGGCTTTCGCTGGTTAGGCCCGGGACCTGGTTGACGGCGATATGGACAATCCGTCGCTCGTAGGGATTCATGAGGTCCAGAATCTCGTTCCGGCCGGTATCACTGACCTGACGGGCGACATCCTGGGCGTATTCGCGGAGTCTCTTCTCTTTTCTTTTCCGGAAAAACTCACAGTCGACCTGGACTTTTTGATTGGAGACCTTGTTCAGGACATGCTGCAAGGCCAGCAGAAGGGCCCCGTCTTTCCAGAGGAGGATCTGCTTGTCCTCGCCGTCGAAGACGACGAAGACGAAGCCGTTCTTTTTCTTGACCTGGTAGTCGAGGTCGAGGGGAAAGACCTGGAGTAGCTTCTTGAGAAAATCGGTAACGGCGTTCTCTTCGGCTTCGATCTTCGGCCAGACACGAATGACGATCTCCTTGCTGATCCCGAACAGTTTGGTCTTTTCGGTAACGATCTCGTAGTTGAACTCCGAGCGGAGAATCTTCAGCTTGTGCTCGGCGTAACCGATGGCCTCCTCTAAGTTTTTGCCTTTGAATTCCTTGAGTTCTTCGACGCCGGACTCATTTTTTTCTTGGTTTTCCATGGGATTCAACCTTTTTTTTATGCATCATTCTGTTCATGATGTATTGTTGTCCGATCTGAAGGACATTGGACGTCAGCCAGTAGATGACCAGGCCGCTCTGGAAATTCATGAAAAAGAAGGTCATGACGACAGGCATGATGAGCATCATCCGGGCTTGGGCGGGATCGGCCGTCGTGGGGGTCATTTTCTGGCTGATGAATTGCGTCGCGCCCATGAGGAGAGGAGTGATATAAAGGGGATCCTTGATCGAAAGGTCTTTGATCCAGAGGATCCAGGGGCTCTGCCTCAGTTCGATGGCGACCCGCAACAGACTGAAGAGGCCGAAAAAGACGGGGATCTGGAGAATCATGGGCAAGCAGCCGCCGGCCGGATTGACGCCGTTCTCCTTGTATAGCTTCATCATCTCTTCGTTCATCTGGCGGCGCTGGGCGATATCGGTTTTGGACTTTTTATATTTGGCCCGGAGGGCTTTGATCTTCGGCTGGAGATCGGCCATCTTGGCCATGGATTTCGTGCTGTGGTAGGTCAGAGGGAAAAAGAGGACCTTGATGATAAAGGTCAAGATGATGATGGCGAATCCCCAGTTCGGAACGAATTTATGGATGAATTTCAAGGTCACGAAAAGGATCTCGGCGATGAAGCCGAAGAAACCGAAGCGGACGATCTTTTTGGCGTCGTGGCCGAACGCCGTCAAGGCATCGAAGTCCTTCGGCCCGACGAAGGCTTTGCCGGGATTGGCCGCCGACAGAAAGAAATAGGAGGCCTTGTTCTCGACATCTTCCTTTAAAAAGGCGGCCGTTCCTCCGCCGGCGGCCGCGGGAAGGAACATGGCCGCGAAATAGTTGTCGTCGTAGGCCGCCCAAGTGACGAAATTGAAAGCGCTCTGTTCGGGCTTGTATTTTTTCTCGTCGACCCGGTAGAGGCTGTTGGAGGCGAAGACGGTGGTGCCGCCGCCCGATCCGAAGCTCTGTTTGAGTTCGCTCTCGGAGGGATTGCCGATCCCGGGCCCCCAGAGAATCCGGGGTTCGACCGGCTGGCCGTTCCTGCGGATCGCAACGGCGATGTCGAAATCATATCTTCCCCCATAGAAGGTGAAGATCTTCTCGATCTCGAGCTCTTTTCCATCGGCGTAATTGAAGCGGATCTCGGCTTTTTCTCCGTCCCTGACTTCCCCGCTCGAACCTGTCACTTTGTAAAGGGCGCTGTTATACGCGCTCGAGACGATCCCCTGAAGGCCGGCCTTGACCGAGTCGGGAGCATCATCATAGAGGGAAAAAGGATAAACTCCGGCGTCCTTCGCGGATAAGGGAACGAGATCCAGAAACTCTTTTTTTTCGTTTTTATGCTTGCGGAGTTTCCAGCTTGTCAAGACCCCCCCCTTGTTGCTCCAGACGGCTTGATAAAGCGAGGTGTCTAACGTTATTTTGTCTTCGCCGCTTGCAGATATCTGTTTTATATTCAACGGCTTATCAGCTTTTTGGGCGGGCGGCTGAGGGGCCGCGACATCGGCCTTTTTTTGTTCCGGGACCGGCTGGACCTGGCCGGTTTGGACCGGAACCGTTTGCTCGGCGGCGGTTTGGAGTTCCGGCGATTTTTTAACGAGGACGAGTTGCCAGACGAGCAACAGCAGAAAGGAGAGGACGATCGCGAGTACCAGTCTTTTTTCCATGCTAAGACCTCTTAAGGGACAGGATCGAGCCCTCCCTCGTGGAAAGGATGGCACCTCAATAGCCTTTTCAGCCCGAGCCCGATGCCTTTGGCCAATCCATATTGATCGATGGCCTGGGCCATATATTCCGAACAGGTCGGATAAAAGCGGCAATGCCTCCCCATAATAGGAGAGAGAATTCTCTTGTAGGTTCGGAGAAGGAACAAAAAAACGGTTTTCATGAGCTCAACGGCGCTCCCGGATCGCTTGAAGGGCCGACCGATACCGTTCGAGCAGGTCCTGCCGGGTCGCGTCCCCGATGTCTTTCTTGGCGATCAACAGAATATCCAACGGATATATCAACAAATCCTTATTCTTTCGGAACAATTCCCTGGCCCTGCGCCTGATCCTGTTGCGTTGAACGGCATTTCCGACCTTCTTGCTGGTGACGGCGGCCATCCGGGAATGGCCCAGACCGTTGGGAAAACAGATCAAATTGAAGAATCGACCTCGCGCGCAACTGCCTTTTTTGTAAAGATTAGTAAAATCTTTTTTCTTGCGGATCCTCTCGCGAGGACCATAGCTCTCTATCATCAAACAGCGAGGCGCTTCCGGCCTTTCTGTCTTCGTCTCTTGATGACTTTCTGCCCGCCTTTGGTGCTCATGCGGACCAGAAATCCATGATCTTTCTTTCTTTTTCTGTTGTTCGGTCGGAATGTTGGCTTCATCGTCTTCGATCCTTTAAGGAGGATATGTTAATAGAGCTCTCATTTTCTGTCAAGCCGAATTTCTTCATTTCGGCATCGCCCAGAGGTCTAGAAATAAAAAATGAACAATCTCTAATATCGTTTTATCTTATTCTTGATAATATAATTATAAAAATGTTGTCCCGCTCGCGTCCATTATTTGAACTCTTCGAGTGAACGCCCGCCAACGCTCAAAATGATTCTTAATATATTGATTATAATATAATTATAAATTTCCCGAGCTTTGGCACCATTATTGCTGTTTTTGAAGGTAAAGATCTCCGCCGGTCGCGAGTTTATTTCCGGCGCTTCCTTGTTGACTCTTCAGGGGGAATCGATTATAATGATGGTTCATGAATTCACTGAAGATTGGTGATAGAGTCATTTATCCCAATCAAGGCCTTGGCGTCATTGAAGACATTCAGGATGAGGCCTTTAACGGAGAGAAGTTCCGCGTCCTCCATCTGAGGATTCTGACCAACAACACCCTCGTCCTCGTCCCGTCCGCCTCCATCGAAGAGATCGGCATCCGCAGGCTCGTTTCCGAACGCGCCGTCAAAGAGATCTTCGACTACATGAAGAACGGAGAAGTGGAAGTGAGCATGAACTGGAAGGGCCGCTACAAGGAGCATGTGAACCTGATGAGGTCGGGCACGATCCTGGATATGGTCGCGGTCCTGAAGAGCCTCTACTATCTCAGCCTGATTAAGCCCCTCTCGTTTCGCGAGAAAAAAATGATGGAAAAGGCCAAGGAACTGATCGTCTCCGAGATCTCCGAAGCGTCCTCGCTTCCCTCCGCCCAGATCGAGAGGAAGATCACTCACACGCTCTCGCACTGCTTTAAAGATATCAAAGCCGGCTTGGACATCTGAACTCCGCCGCCATGCTCTTAGCGTCGATCCTCCTCTTCGCGGTCTTTCTCATCCTCAGCGCCTTTTTCTCATCGTCCGAGACCGCTTTCATCGGGTCCAATCCGTACACCCTGGACTATCTGGAAAAGAAAGGTTCGAAACGGGCCGGGGCGGTGAAGAGGATCCTCGCGCGCCTCGACGATTTCCTGGCGACCGTCCTCATCGGGAACACGCTCGTCAACGCCGCCGCCGCTTCGGTGGCGACGTCCCTTTTTGTCTCCTTCATCCCCGACCGGGAAACGGCCGTCCTGCTGGCCACGATCGTCACCACGCTCTTTATCCTCTTTTTCTCCGAGATCAATCCTAAGATCTACGCCGCCTATAATCCCCTGAAGATCTCGTTCGTCATGGCCAAGCCCATCCGAGCGTTCATGATCCTTTTCTATCCCTTCGTCAAGGTTTTCACCTTCCTCTCCAGCCTGCTCTTTCCCTCGACAGAGAGGGGGTCCGCGAGCATGTCCCGCGCCATCACCGAGGACGAGACCAAGGTCCTGCTGTCGACGGGGATCAAGGGGATATCGGCCTTCCGTAAAAAGATGATCGCCGAGATCCTGGACATCGCCTCGCGGCCGGTGAAGGAGATCATGACCCCCCGTCCTCAGATCAAGGCCATCGAGATCGGAGCGACCCGTCAGCAGATTCTCGACGCCGTCCTCGGCGAGGAATTCTCCCGGTTCCCCGTTTTTCGGGGGAGGCTGGACCATATCGAGGGGCTCATCCACACCAAAGACATCATCCCTTATCTGACCGAAGCCAAGGACTTCGACTTGTCGAAGATCCTCCGCAAGCCCTTTTTCGTCCCAGAATCGGCTTCGGTCGAAAAGGTCCTGATCCAGATGAAAGAAAACGCCGTCCACCTCGCTTTCGTCGTCGACGAATTCGGCAACATGGAAGGGATCGTCACGCTCGAGGACATCATCGAGGAGGTCGTCGGCGAGATCCGGGACGAATACGACGCCAAAGAGGAGGAGTGGTTCGCTCCAGCCGGCGAGAACGCCTTCCTCATCAAGGGAGCCGCCGGCATCAAGGACATCAACGAGCGCCTGGCCCTTGAGCTTCCCGAAAGCGGGGAGTACACGACGCTGGCCGGATTCTTTCTCTACGAATTCGGCCGGATCCCGCGCGAGAGGGATGCGCTGACCTTCGAGGGCCGCCGCTTCGCCGTGGAAAAGATGAACAAGAGGCATATCAGCCTGATCCGGGTGGACCTCGTTCATGGCTGAGAAAACCCGGACCGTCCGGACAATCGCGGTCAACAAGACGGCCTTTTTCCATTATGCGATCGTCGAAACTCTCGAGGCGGGCATCGAACTCCTGGGGAGCGAAGTGAAATCCGTCAAAGAGGGGGGGATCAGCCTGAAGGAGAGCTTCGCCGAGATCAAGAACGGCGAGGCCTTCCTGTTGAACTGCCACATCAGCCCCTATGAGCCGGCCAACCGGTTCAACCACGACCCGATCCGTCCGAAGAGGCTCCTCCTCCACCGCCGGGAGATCAAGCGCCTCACGGGAAAGATCAAGGAAAAAGGCCTGACCCTGGTCCCGACCAAGGTCGTCGTCAACGAGAAAGGCCGGATCAAGCTCGAGGTCTCGCTGGCTAAAGGCAAGAAAGCCTACGAAAAGAAAGAGGCCCTCAAGGAGCGCGACCGGAACAGGGAGCTTCGAGCGGTTTTAAAACACGCCCGGCGATAGTTCGCCGGCCCAGCGGATGGCTTCCCTCAGACTCTCTGGATCGGCCTGATTTTTTCCGGCGATATCGAAGGCCGTGCCATGGTCCGGCGACGTTCGGACGAAGGGCAGGCCGAGCGTGGCGTTCACCCCCGACTCAAAGGCCGCCATCTTGAAAGGGATCAATCCCTGATCATGATAGAGGGCGACGACGATCCTCTCCGGGTGCCCGAGGGCACCGCGGAAAACGACGTCCGGAGGATACGGTCCGCTGATCTTCATTCCCGAGGCCCGCGCTTCGTCGACGGCGGGGATGAGCGCCTCCTTCTCCTCATTTCCCAATAGCCCGTCCTCGCCGGCATGGGGATTCAAGCCCGCGACGAGGAACTCGAAGGTTCCCGGCCGGATCTTTTCCACGCCGACACGGAGGACACGGAAAAAGCGCGCGCAATTTCGCCTTGTCACCAGGGCGATCGCCTCTTTGAGAGGCCGGTGATGGCTGAGAAGGGCGACCTTCATAGCCTCGGACCAGAAGGTCATGACGGCGTCGGGATAGAACTGTTCGAGATAATCCGTATGGCCCCGCCAGGAAATCCCGGCCAGCCCCCAGGAAAGCTTGGAGACGGGGGCCGTTACGATCGCCGTAAGATCGCCCGTCCGCGCGGATTCGACGGCCGCCCGGAAGTATCGAAAGGACGCTGCGCCGTTGTCCTTATCGGGCGCTCCTTTTTTTGCCGCTCTCCGCGGATAGGGGATATCCCGGATCGTCAGCTTCGTCCGGTCGAGCCTCAGGCCGATGAGGCGCTCCGCGTCCTCCAAAATGGCCAACGATCCGAAAACGACATATTCGGCCGCGGGGACACGGGTCCTATCCGACAGGGATTTGAGGACCACCTCAGGGCCGATGCCGCCGGGATCCCCGAGGGTGATCCCGATCCGGGGAAGGCTCATTTTTTGTTGTCGTTCTCGGCTTCGCCGCCTTCCTTGCCTTCGCTGAGCTTATACATGTACTTGATGTTGCTCTTGAAGATGAGCAGGTTGGGCGCGTTGTCGCGGTTGAGCTTGATGCAGTTGCGATCGTACCATTCGATGTAGCCCTCGATCACCTGGCCGTCGCTGAAGACCACGCCCATCGGCGTTTTCTTGCTCATCTGTTTGAGGTAGTAGTAATTCTCGGCGGAGGTGTCCGTCGGCGGGTGGATCTTTTTCGGCGGCTGGGGCGACTGCTGTTGAATCTGGGGCGACTGCATCTGGGGCGGTCGGACCGCTTCCCCGGCTTTGATCTTATCCTTGATCTCCGTGAAATTGGGTCTGATAAGCTTTCTGTTCATGAGAAATCTCCCGGTCTTTGAAGAATATCAGATTTGCTTCATTATCGGCTTGATCGGAATGATACCACCAAATGGAGAATTAATCAACCCATTCGCCTCCCCGGGGTATGCTCAGGGTTGATACTGAGCGGCGCTTTTTACCCCGATTTAAAAATCGGGGTTTGGCGCCGTCGAACGTATCAAAAAAAATTTGTGCGGTCAGCGGCTCAGGAACGGCCGGAGGGCGGCCGACCAGTTCTCGGCCATGAGCCGATAGCCGTCCCGGACCGGGTGGACGCCGGGCAGGAGGTCGGGCCGATTCAAGAAAAGCCCGTGATTGTCGACAAGCGGAAGCCGTTCTTCCTCCGCCAGGGCCCGGACGGCTGGGTTGATCTCGCTCTCGACCCGTTTTGAGGACTCCGGCGTAAAGGGGAGGGGAGTGGTTTCCGGAACGGGCAAAATAGTCGCTAAAAGGATATGAGGAGGCGTCCCGGTCCGGTCGGAAAAACCGCGGAAGATCGTCACGATCCTCTTCATGTTGCTTTTGAAAACATCGGCCGGCGTGTGGTCGACGTCGACCCGGACATCGTTCGTTCCGAGCTGGATCAGGACGAAATCGGGGCGCTCCGTCTTCAGGCGTTCCGCGTTGTTCTCGAGAAAACGAAGATACTCGCCCGACGTGTTCCCGCTCCGGCCGTAATTGAGGACCTTGGCCCGGACCCCGGCCGTATTGAGGATCTTCTGGAGAAAATGGGGATAGCCTTCGGCCGTGAGGCTGTCTCCGGCGCAGAGGACGATGACGCCCCGTGGAGAGGAGGTGCAGACCGAAACGAAGAACGGCAGAAGAAGAAGGATGGAATAGCGGCCGATGCGGATCTGCACTTCACCCATTATAACGTGGCGCCCCCCGCCGGACAAGGACAGAGGCCGTTCTCGGCGCCTACGGAAGAAATCCGGTTGACAAAGCGGCTTGACATTCCTACAATATCGACTTGGTAATTCGTTGAAAAAAATATATTTAGTTCTGCTGATCCTGCTCTTCGGAGGGACCGTCGTCTCCCACGATCTTTTCTGCCACGAGCATTTGCACGAGATCTCCAGCCCCCTCCATTCCCTGTTTGAAAATCCGGCCCCAATCGAGGCTTCGGCCTTCACCGGCAGCCCTCCGCCGGAGATCACCCTCTCCATTCAGAGCGATAAGATCCTTCTTTATGATTATGTCGAAAATATCTTTCATCCCCCCGACTTTCTTTCCTAAGCCCTCCAAAAAATCGCCCTAGGTCCTTGCCCGGAGTCCCTCCTTGGAGGTTAGAGATGAGAAAAATCACGTGTTCGATCCTTCTTTTATGCGGTGTCATGTTCGCCTTCGCCGGCGCGAATGAAACGCTGACCCTCGAACAGGCGATCCAAACCGCGCTGCAGCGGAATCCCGAGATCCTTCTAGCCCAGAAAGAGCTGGCGGCGGCGATGGGAAAACGGCTGCAGATGACGGCCGCGGCCGATCCGATGCTCGTTTTCAGCGACGAAGGGCTGGCCTTGAGCAAGCCCCGGGACGGCGCCGCCGACAAGGAATACAGTCTGGGTCTTGAGCAAAGTTTCGAATTCCCGGGAAAACGGGCGTTGCGGGGAGAGATCGGACGCTTCGGAGAGGACCAGGCGGCCTTGGCCCTCGACAAGGCCCGCCTCCTCCTCAGCGCCCGAGTCAAAAAGTCCTATTACCGGGCCGTCCTATCCCGCCGGACGCTTGAATCCCTGGCCCAGGCCTCATCTCTTCTCGACCGGTTCATGGACAACTTGATGATCAAATATCAGGCAGGAGATGCCGCGTACCGCGATATCCTCAGGGCCAAGGTCGAAAAAGCCCGGCTCCAAAACCAGATCATCGAGGAACGGAGGTCCGGGACCGCCTATAGGGCGGAGCTGAACATCCTCCTCGGAAATAATGGCGATGACGCGGCGGCTCTCGTGACGGATATCGCCTTCATTCCGCTCCAAAAGGAGCTCACGACCATCAAAGAGGAGATCCGGGCGTCGAGCGCGACATTGAAACTGCTCGCCTCAAAGCGCCGGCAGTCCGAAGCGGGGCTGAAGCTGGCCGGGAAGAGCGGGCTCCCGGACTTTTCCCTGGGCCTCTATTTCCCCAGCCTCAGAAGCGGCGCCTGGGGCTTTTCGGTCGGGCTCAACCTGCCGGTCTGGCGAACGCGGCGACAAGGAATGGTTATGGAGGCGGAAGCGGCATCCGACAAGGCTCAGATCTTTCTTGAGGCCGAAGAGCGCCGGATGCTGATCCGGATCGAGACCGCGTACGCCGGCATCAAGGCAGCCGACGAACAGGTGAGGCTGTTCGAACAGAAACTGTTGAAAGATATGGAGGATGAGATCCGCCTCGCTTTGAATCAATACCAATACGGAAAATTCGAATTCTTCAATCTGCTCGATCTTTACCGGACCTACGCCGCGACCCAGCTCGAGCACTTGAAGGCCCTTTATCAATATCTCTTGGCTTTGTCCGATCTCGAGGTCGCCGGCGAAGTATATACCGACTGAGGAGTTCTCATGAAGAAATCACGTTTTCTACTCGTCATAGCCTTGGTCCTAGCCTCCGGATTTTTTCTTTCCGGATGCCGGAACCGGACCGTGGAGGAAGCAAAACCCGAAGCCGCCTCGGAATCGGCCCCGTCATCGATCACCCTGACGGCGGAAGCCGTCAAAACCGCCGGGATTCAGACCGCAGAAGCCGAATTCCGTCCCGTCATTCGGACGATCCACGCGGCGGGGGAGATCAATTTCAACCAAAAACGCCTTGCCCATGTGACGGCCCGGACGGCCGGAAGAATCGAACAGTTGCTGGCCTACCCCGGGGAGCGCGTCAAAAAAGGTCAGCTCCTCTTATCCCTTTACAGTCAGGACTTTCTCATGCTCCAGGCGGAACTCCTTCAAGCTTCGGAGCGCTTCAAGAGGCTTCAAAATGACCCGGAGGAGCAAGATGCGGCGAAAGGTCTCCTGGACTCGGCCCGGAGCAGACTCCGGTTGTATGATATCTCAGACGCCGAACTCGCTGAAATCGAAAACACCGGCTCGATCAAGACTCTTCTGCCCGTTCGCGCTCCCCTGGACGGAAATATCACCGAAAGCGCGGTAACGGCCGGCGATTATGTGGAACTCGGGGCGAGCCTTTTTAGGATCGCCGACCTTTCGACAGTCTGGGTGAATGTCTATATTTTTGAAAAAGACCTTTCCATCATTCGCCTGGGATCCGAAGTCGTCCTCCGTGCCGGTGCGTTTCCAGGCCGGGAGTTCAGAGGACGGCTCTTCCAGATCAGCACTGTGGTAGACGAAAAAAATCGGACGGTCGAGGGCCGCGTTGAGCTCACCAACCCGGCTGGTGATCTCCGCCCCGGCATGTTCGTCGAAGCCGAGCTCATTTCTTCCGCGGAAGCGAACTCCCTGTTCGTGCCCGGAGCCGCTGTCCAGGATTTCCAAAATAAAAAGGTCGTTTTCGTTCGGACGGGAGAAAATACGTTCGCCCTGCGATTTGTCGAGACCGGGATGACCCTCAACGGCTTCGTGGAAATCTTAAAAGGTCTGGAGAAAAAGGAAGTCGTTGCAGCGAACGGAAGCTTTTTCCTTAAGTCCGAGCTCCTCAAGAAAAGCCTGGAGGGAGAATAGACATGATTGAGCATCTTATTTCTTTTTCTCTTAAACAGCGTTTGCTCATTCTTATCTGCGTTCTCCTGCTTATCGGCCTCGGGGCTTATTCTTTCCTGAAACTTCCCATCGATGCATTCCCCGATGTCACCAATATTCAGGTTGAAGTCCTGTCTTCGGCGCCGGGGCTTTCACCCCTCGAAGTGGAAAAGTTCGTCACTTACCCGGTGGAAATGGCCATGCGCGGCCTTCCCCGGCTGGCCCAACTCCGATCGATCTCCAAATTCGGGCTGTCCGTAATCACGGCCGTCTTCGAAGACGGGGTGGACATCTATTTTGCGAGGCAGCTCGTTTTCGAACGCCTGATGGAAGCCAAGGAAAAGGTCCCAGAAGGCATCGGCGTTTCTATGGGACCTGTGGCTACGGCAATGGGTGAGATATACCAATATACCCTAGAAGGAGAAATGCCCACCGCCGAAGCGGAAAAAGTCCAATATCTGACCGAGCTGAGGACAATTCAGGACTGGGTTCTCACCCCCCTGCTCAAATCCATCCCCGGCGTCAATGAAATCAATTCCTTTGGAGGATATATCAAGCAGTATCACGTCATTGTAGATCCCGGCAAGCTCCTCAAGTATGACCTTTCCGTCAACAATGTCGCTGATGCCTTAAAGCAGAACAACATCAACGTCGGCGGTAACATCCTCGAGATCGACTCTCAGCAGTACCTCATCCGCGGCATCGGTCTCCTCCAATCCGTGAACGATATCAAAAACGTCATCGTAAAATCCCAACATGGCGTGCCCATTTTTATGCGGGATATCGCCGATATCCACATCGGGGAGGCTGTCCGCCAGGGCGCGTCCATCAAGGACGGAAAAAAGGAGGTCGTCGGCGGCATCGTCATGATGCTTCGCGGCAGCAATAGCCGCGAGGTCGTCAAAACGGTCATCGAGCGCGTTGAGGAAATCAACAGTACCCGGGTGCTTCCTGCCGGCATCAAGATCGTCCCTTTTTACAAAAGGTCGGATATCGTTCAAAGCAGCATCCATACCGTGACCGAAGCCCTTATCATCGGCGCTATTTTCGTCCTTTTTGTCCTCTATCTTTTTTTAAGAAGCTTCCGAGGGGCTTTCATCGTCATCCTGGCCCTGCCGCTTTCAGCTCTCTGCACGTTCATCGCCATGAAACAGGTCGGCCTTTCGGCCAACCTCATGTCCCTGGGAGGGCTCGCAATTTCCATTGGCATGATTATCGACGCGACCATCATCCAGGTCGAAAACGTCCAACGGCATCTATCGGAATCCCCAGACGCCAAAATCAAGTTGGCCACGGTCTTCAAAGCCGTGCTTGAAGTCAGGAAACCCAGCATTTTCGGCGAGCTCATCATCGCCCTCACCTTCATCCCCATCATGACGCTTCAGGGGATCGAGGGCAAAATGTTCTCTCCCCTGGCCTTCACGGTAGCCATCGCGCTTTTGGCCTCCCTTCTCCTTTCGATTTTCGTGATTCCCGTCCTCTGTTATTTAATGTTGAAATCTCAAAAAGAGAAGAGAATCATCGTTATCCACTGGGCCAAAAAAATCTATCTCCCCGTTCTGCGCTGGGGGCTTCGGTATAAAATTCCGGTTCTCTTTCTTTTGGCCTTGCTTCTGGGGATCAGCCTCTATCTGGTCCCCCGGCTTGGAACCGAATTCATCCCGATCATGGACGAGGGGGCTTTCGACATGGACATCCAGTTCCTGCCGGGGATTTCGCTCCCGGCATCACTGGAAATGAGCCGCAAAGTCGAAGAAAAGCTCAAGGACTTCCCGGAGCTAGAGACCATCGTCTCGAGGACGGGCCTTACGGGCGTCGCTCTCGAAGCCAGGGGCGTGGAAAAAACAGGATTTGTCGGGGTGTTGCAGCCCCGTTCCGAATGGAAGTCCGCAAGGACCAGAGAAGATCTGACGAACAAGATGCGCGAAGCGCTAGCCGATTTCCCCGGAATGGCCTTTTCCTTCAGCCAGCCTATTGCCTGCCGGATCGACGAGCTCGTGGCCGGGACGAAGGCCCAGCTCATTCTGAAGCTTTTCGGTGAAGACCTGGAACTCCTCAAGAGCAAAGCGGATGAGATCGCCACCGTCATGGCCGGGATCAGAGGCATAAGAGACCTTGTCGTGGAAAGGGTTGCCGGACAACCTTATGTTTCCATTAAAGCCGACCGGGCCAGGATCGCCAGGTACGGGATCAACGTCAATGATGTGCTGACCGTCGTGGAAACAGCGATAGGCGGCAAGCCCGTCACAGTGCTTTTCGAAGGGGAAAAATATTTTGATGTCCTCGTCCGGTATTCCGAAGAAAAACGAAACTCTATCGAGGACTTCTCCAATATCTTGGTGGCATCGCCCCAAGGGATGAGAGTCCCTCTCAGCCAGTTGGCAGATATTAGCGCCGCGGAAGGGCCGAACCAGATCAGCCGAGAATCCGGGCAACGAAGGATCGGGATCGAGTGTAACATCTCGGGACGAGACATCGGCGGCTTCGTCGCCGAAGCCAAACGAGAGATCCAAAAGAAAGTCAATCTGCCCCCCGGCTCTTACCTGAGCTGGGGCGGCCAATTCGAGAGCCAACAGAGGGCGATGAGAAGGCTGACGCTCATCTTGCCGATGACGATCGGGCTTATCTATTTTCTGCTCTTTCTGACATTCGGTTCGTTTCGGCTGGCGACGCTCGTTATCCTGAACCTGCCATTCGCCTTGATCGGGGGAATCCTGTCCCTCTATATCTCCGGATTGTATCTCTCCGTGCCCGCCTCCGTCGGCTTTATCGCCCTTCTCGGTATCGCGGTCCTGAACGGCGTCGTCCTGATCTCCTATATCAGCCAAATCCGGCAGGAAGGCACGCCCCTCCGGGAAGCCATTCTCACCGGGTGCGAAAAGAGACTGAGGCCGGTCTTAATGACCGCGTCCATTACCGTATTCAGCCTCATCCCGTTACTCTTTGCGTCAGGGCCGGGATCGGAAGTGCAGCGCCCGCTCGCAGTGGTGGTTGTCGGTGGGGTGATCAGTTCTACTATATTGACCCTTTTAGTCCTTCCCATACTCTATGGTTGGTTCGAAGCAAAAAAAGAAGAGGTTGAAATTTAAGGAGAAAAACGATGAAAGAAATCAAGGCCATTATCAAACCGGCGATGCTGGAAACCGTACTAATGGCCCTTTGGCGTATTGAAGGACTTCCCGGTATCACGATTTCCGAAGTCAAGGGTTTCGGAAAAACAAAAAAAACAACCTCTAAAGAAAAGTCGCTCGATGAGATCCTCGCGCACGAAAACAAGATCAAACTGGAAATAGTCGTTCCTGATGAACTGGCAGAGAATGCCATCAAGGTTATCCAAGAAAATGCGAGAACCGGGGGGAAAGGAGATGGCAAAATATTTCTCTCCGAGGTCCTCGACGTCGTGAAGATCAGAACGGGAGAGAGGGGCCGCAGCGCGATTTGAGAAGAGCGCCGATCCATGGGGAGAGGGCCGAAAAAAAGATTTCCGCCAAAAAAAGATCGCAGATACGGGGGAGGAAAAGTATGGAAGAAAAACCAAACAAATTAACATATGTAGGACGATGGTATTCCCATCCGCCGCTTCGGAATGCTCTCCTGGCTGGTTTGTTAACCGGGACTGGATTCGGACTGGCACATGGCGGCGTGGTTCCTGCCCTCGCTGAAAAAATGATCTATGCGGTCGCCATTCTGCTCGGAGGATTCCACTGGGGCCGGGAAGGTCTGGAAGGACTATTCAGAGAGAAAGAAATCGGCATAGAAATTCTGATGTTGGGCGCGACTTTCGGTTCAGCCGTGCTGGGGATGTGGGATGAGGCGGCATTTTTGGTATTCCTCTACGGGACGGCCGAGGGCCTTGAAGAATATACGTATGCAAAGACGAGACATTCCATCCAGAAACTGCTCGATCTCGCTCCCAAAGAAGCCCGGGTTCTGAGGAATGGAAGGGAAGAAGCAATTCCTGCAGAAGAATTGAAGGTCGGTGAGATTTTCATTGTAAGGCCAGGGGAGTCGGTCCCGACGGATGGAGTCATCGTCAAGGGGAGATCCTCTGTAAACGAAGCTCCGGTGACAGGGGAGTCTATCCCGGTCGAAAAGAAGCCAGGGATGAAGGTATATGCGGCCACGATGAACCAGGAAGGAGCTTTGGAAATAAAGTCCACGGCCGCTTTTGAGGAAAACACGCTTTCAAAAATGATTCATCTTGTGGAGGAAGCGCAGGAACAAAAAGGGAAAGCCCAACTCTTCATCGATAAGTTTAGCAGGAAATACTCTCCTCTGGTGCTTCTGACCGCCTTGCTTTTGACAGTCATGCCCCTTTTTCTCGGCGCTCCCATTTCTCTTTGGGCGACTAAGGCCGTTGTTCTTTTAGTCGCTGCCGCTCCTTGTGCTCTGGTCATGTCCACACCCGTTGCCATCGCCGCCGGAATTGGAAAAGCGGGGAAAAGCGGGGTCCTCATCAAGGGAGGGATCCATCTGGAAAACCTGGGCAAAATAAAGATCGTCGCTTTTGATAAAACAGGGACTCTCACCAAAGGGATGCCAATTGTAACGGATATCATGGCTTTTAACTCCGATAAACCCGGCATTCTGTCCTTGGCCTGCAGCATAGAAAAATATTCGGAACATCCTTTAGCGCAAGCGATCGTAAAAAAAGCAGAAGATGAAGGCGCCGTTCTCTTCGATGCCGAGGATTTCTGCGCCATCGCGGGCTACGGGGCAAGGGCGGAAATCGGGGGCCGAAAAATCTATGTGGGCAAAGAGGGGTTGTTCAAAAGGTTGGGCCCGGCCGCCTATTCCAGCAGTCCTCAAATTGATAAGCTCAGAAAAGAAGGCAAGACAGTGATGTTCATCGGCACTGAGGATTCCATTATGGGACTCATCGCAATCAGGGACGAAATAAGGCCTCAAGCGAAGGAGGCGATAAACCAGCTCCACGCCTTGGGGATTCAAGTCGCCATGTTGACGGGGGACAACGAGATCACGGCGAGAGCTATTGCCGATGAGCTCGGCATAGACGATGTGAAAGCCGACCTGAAGCCCGAATATAAAATCGAGGCGATAAAGGAGTTGGAACGGAAATTTGGAGCTTGTGCTATGGTGGGTGATGGAATTAATGACGCCCCCGCTCTGGCCAGGGCCACGGTGGGGATAGCCATGGGCGTCGCCGGCACCGATGCGGCTCTCGAGGCCGCGGATGTGGCGCTTATGGCAGATGACCTAACCAAAGTGTCTTATGCGATAAATCTTGGGAAAAAAGCAAAAAGAATTAGCAATCAAAACATCGTATTTTCGCTTTTGGTCTTAATCGCCCTGATTCCATCTGCGCTTGTCGGCTTAATAGATATCGCTATCGCGGTTTTTTCCCACGAAGCCTCGGAGCTTCTCGCTGTGGCCAATGGTCTTCGTGTTGCTAAGAAATAATAAGACGGCCGCTCTTCGTGTTCCTATTATTTCCCCTCAGCAAGAGAACTTTATAAAGCAAAACCGGCCTTTGCTTTTCGTGAAAAATCTTAGGGATACGTGCCGACTACAAGAGTATCGGAACATGGCCCCAGAACCAGCAGCGGGCCATGCGGCGGCTGGCGGTCATCCTTCCCGTAACGATCGGATTCATCCTGTTCCTGCTGTTCGTGACGTTCGGATCCATGCGCCTGGCCTTGCTCGTCCTGACGAACCTTCCTTTCGCTCTGATCGGCGGCGTCCTTTCACTCTATCTCGCCGGCCTCTATCTTTCGGTCCCGGCTTCGGTGGGATTCATCGCCCTGTTCGGCATCGCGGTGCTCAACGGGATCGTCCTCCTTTCGTACATCACCCAATTGCGAGAGGAGGGGAGACCCTTGTCCGAAGCCATTATCCAAGGCTGCTCGAATCGGCTCAGGCCGGTCCTGATGACCGCCTCGATTACGATTTTCAGCCTGATCCCGCTCCTCTTCGCGACCGGGCCGGGTTCGGAGATCCAGAAGCCTCTCGCGGTCGTCGTGGTCGGCGGTCTAGTCACGTCGACGCTTCTGACGCTGCTCGTTCTGCCCGCCCTGTACAGCTGGTTCGCCCCCCGACAGAAAAAGGAAGAAAGCTGACGCTCGAACGTCCAAATAGTGTATAATTTCGCACTTGTGAGTCCGTGACGAACGAGACGTGAGAGCGAACAGCACTATCATGCCGGATCTTTCGCCTCAAACCCCGGCATGATCAAGGACATGCCTAGAAGGAGGGCTTTGCCGAGATCAAATGAGCAACGCACATCCTAGGTTCAAGAAAAAACCACGGTTAAGACATGCCGTCATCATCGGCCTATTGTTAGGACCGTCCCTGGTGATCGCCCAGGATGACATCCTGTCCCTGGAAAAGGCGATCCAATTGGCCCTGAATAGGAACGAGCGGGCCATCCAGGCCACGGAACGGATCACGGCGGCCGAGGCGAAGGTCATGAGGGCGCGCGCCTCCTTCCTGCCGGTGCTCAACGCCACGGGGAACTACACGAGGCGGCCTTTCGAGGTCAGCCGGATCATCGGCAACCAGATCTTTATCGTCCAGAGCTATAACGCTTTATCGAGCGCGGCCCGGCTCAGCCTGACCCTGTTCAACTCCAGCAATATTCCGACGCTCCGCCAGGCGAACTTGGACAAGATCTCCGAGGAAAACACGGCCGCCGACAGCAAGCTGAAGCTGACCTTCGAGGTCAGCAACGCCTTCATCGCAACCTTGGGAGTCGACCAGGTCCTGGAAGCGTCCAAGCACCGCTTTGACTACGCCAAACAGGCGCTGGACGCGGCCAAAGCGCGATACGCAGCGGGGCTGGTCTCGGTCAACGATGTGACCCGGGCGGAGCTCGAATACGCCACCGCCGAGATGGGCATCACCCAGATCAACGGCCAACGGGAGACGACCTGGCTCCAATTAGGCTATCTCCTGGATGACGAAACCATCCTTCAGAAGAAATTGCTGCCGCCCGAATTCCTGTTCAAAGCGGCCGCCGAGAACTCCATGACCGTCGAGCAATTGATCGCCGAGGCCCAGAGCCGGCGGCCGGACCTCAATTCCCTGCGCTGGCACGCTAAAGCCCAACACGCCCTGGTCCTGGATCCTTCTTTGCGATATCTGCCCTCCCTGACCTTCACCGGCCAATATACGTATACGAACGAAGCCGGTTTGACCGGGAAGAACACCAACTGGAACGTCGGACTGAGCTTGAGCTGGTCCATCTTCGACGGTTTCATCCGGAACGCCGACTTTCAAGAACGAAGGGCCACGGCCTATATGGCCGACCTGGATGTCAAATCCACGGAGCGGAAAGTGGAGCTCGACGTCCGCGGAGCGTTCGTGACGTTGAACAACGTGCGTGCGTCCCTGAAGCTGGCCACGGTCGCCTATGAGGTGGCCAAGAGGAACGCGACGGAGACCGCCGAGCTCTACCGGCAGGGACTCAGCCAGGCCCTGCAGGTCGCCGACGCCAACGTCCGCCTGTTCGAATCCGAAGTCGGGCTCGTCCAGGCCCGTTACAATCTGGGCATCGCCTACTTGAATCTCGAGGCCGCGCTCGGCCTGGACCCCTTTGGAAAGGAGCCGACCCTTGTCTATTAAATCCATAGAAAAAGCCTTCATCGGAGCGGTCCTGCTCTCCCTCCTCCTCGTCCCGGCCTGTAAAAAAAGCGGCATGACGGAAGGCCAGCCGGCGCCGCTCGCGAAAAAGGGAGGGGCCGCGGAGAAATCCCGGGTCACCTTCCCCGTCGAGGTCGCCCCCGTGACCGTTCGCTCGCTCATCTACACCGTCAACGCCGTCGGCTCCGTCGACGCGTTTGAGAAGGTCCAGGTCACGGCCCGCGTCGCGGGCGTCGTGGACCGCGTCCTTTTCGCCGAAGGCAACCTGGCCGCCGTGGATCAGATCCTGGTCGAGATCGAGCCCGAGCGCTACAAGCTGGCCGTCGAGTCGGCTCAGGCCTCTTATGACAAGGCCGTGGCCTCGAAGGCCGATGCCGAAGCGGGCCTGAAGCGGAGGCAAACCGTCATCAACCAGACGCCGGGCCTGATCCCCGGCGAGGAACTCGAGACCTGGCGGACCAAGGTCCTGCTGGCGGCGGCCGATGTCGCCCAGACCCAGGCCGCGCTCAACCAGGCCAAGCTCAACCTGCATGACGCTTACGTCCGGGCCCCGTTCAACGGGATCATCCAGACCAGGACCGTCCAGACCGGACAATACGTCCAGGTCGGGACGGTCCTGGCCACGCTGATCCGTCGCGATCCTCTCCTTCTCCGCTTCAGCATTCCTGAGCGGTCCGCGGCCGAACTGCGGCCCGGACAACTGGCCAATTTCAAGGTCCGGGACAACGAGAAGGAGTACGCCTCTAAGATCGTCCATGTCGCCGCGGCCGCCGATGAAGGGACCCGGATGGTCGCCATCACCGCCGAGATCCGCGACACGAGCGACATGGCCCTCCGGCCGGGCGCCTTCGCCGAGATCACCATCCCGGTCAGCGCCCCCCGGACCGCTCCGGTCATCCCCCAGACGGCCATCCGGCCCAGCGAGCGCGGCTTCATCGCTTACGTCGTCGAGAAGGACATCGCCATCGAGAGGATCCTGAGCATCGGCATGCGGACCGCGGACGGCCTGGCCGAAGTCCTGTCAGGTGTGCAGCCGGGTGAAATGCTGGTGGTCCGCGGCGCGGACGCCCTGCGGGCCAACGCTCCGGTCCGGGTCGTGAAATCCGGCGAACAGGCTCCGGCGGCCCCGGCCCCGGTCAAAAAATGAGGCCCCCAGAGGAGCAGTTCCATGAAGATCACCGAAGTATGCGTTAAGAAGCCGGTCCTCGCCTGGATGATGATGGCCGCGACCATCGTCTTCGGGATCGTGGCCGGAACCCGGATCGGCATCAGCCAGTTCCCCGACGTCGACTTTCCCACGATCTCGGTCAACGTCTCCTGGCCGGGCGCGGC
The DNA here is from genome assembly GCA_030691735.1 of Candidatus Aminicenantota bacterium. GTDB lineage: Bacteria > Acidobacteriota > Aminicenantia > Aminicenantales > UBA4085 > JAPKZI01. The sequence goes on along the minus strand of JAUYDS010000117.1, from coordinate 3,125 downwards.
CCCCGAGGTCGTCGAGAACGACGTCGTCGAGGGTCTGGAGGAAGCCCTGGTCCAGGTCGAAGGCATCAAGACCATCAGCTCCAGCGCGCGCATGGGCGGCGCCTCGATCACCCTGGAAATGGAATTGTCCCGGAACGTGGACCTGGCCATGCAGGACGTTCAAGCCAAGGTCTCCCAGGCCCAGCGCTCCCTGCCCCGGGACCTCGATCCTCCGACGATCTCTAAGTCCAACCCCGAAGATCAGCCGATCATGATGATCTCCCTGGCCGGCGCGGTCCCGCCCCGGGTCCTGGCCGATTACATCCAATACAGCCTCAAAGAGAAACTCCAGACGATCCCCGGCATGGGCGAGATCTCGCTCATGGGCATCCAGGACCGCAACGTCCGAGTCTGGCTCGACGCGACCAAGCTCGACGAGAAAGGCTTGACCGTCCGTGACGTGATCTCGGCCCTGCAGCGCGAACATATCGAACTGCCCGCCGGCCGTTTGGAGACGCAGGGCCGGGAGGTCAATGTCCGCGTCCTGGGCGAAGCGATCGATCTGGAGACGCTGCGCAAGATCGTCGTCCGCGAGACGAACGGCAGCCCCATCTATATCGGCGACGTCTCGCTCGTCGAGGACGGTTTCGACGATACGAGACGGATCGCCCGGGTCAATGGGGTGCCGGCCCAGGGCCTATCGATAAAAAAACAACGCGGCTCGAACGCGGTGGCCCTGGCCAAATCGGTCCGGGCCGCCCTGGATGCGTTCCAAAAGACCCTCCCCGAAGGCATCACGGTCAATATCGCTTTCGATTCGACCAAGTTCATCGAGGAATCCGTCAAGGAGATCGAGTTCGAGATCCTCCTCTCCGTTCTTCTGACCGCCTTCGTCTGCTGGCTGTTCCTCGGATCCTTCTCCAGCACGCTCAACGTCGTCCTGGCCATCCCCATGTCCCTCCTGGGCACGGTGGCCATCATCTATTTCCTCGGGTTCACCTTCAACACCTTCACCCTCCTGGCCATGGCCCTGGCCGTCGGCATCGTCGTCGACGACGCCATCATGGTCATGGAAAACATCTTCCGCCATAGGGAAAGCGGAGAGGGGCTCGTCCAGGCCGCCCTGGGCGGGACCCAGGAGATCGCCTTCGCCGCCTTGGCCGCGACGCTGGCCGTCGTCGCCATTTTCGTTCCGGTCGTCTTCGTCAAGGGGATCATCGGCCGCTTCTTCCTCCAGTTCGGCATCACCCTCTGCCTGGCCGTCCTCCTTTCTTACGTCGAGGCCGTCACCCTAGCCCCGGCCCGCTGCTCTCAGTTCCTGAGGACCTCGCGGGAAGGGCGGAACCGGATCGGACTTCTCGTCGACCGCGGCTTTCGGAGCTTAGAGGGGCTTTACGCCCGGGTCCTGGGACGGAGCTTGAAACGGCCCGGGCTCATCCTCCTCGGGGGGCTCGTCCTCTTCGCCGGGGCCATCATCATCCTGACCTCGATGCCGTCCGAGTTCGTTCCTTCACAGGACCTGAGCCGCATGTCGATCCGCGTCCAGACGGCGGCCGGGGCCGATATCACGGAAACGAGCAAGCTGATGCAAAGGGCCGAGGACATCGTCGCCCGGCGGCCCGAGGTCGTCCAGATATTCATGAACGTCGGTATGGGCGGGGCAAGCTCGGGGAACCTGAACGTCACCCTCCTCCCCGTAAAAGAGCGGAAGCTGAGCGTGGCCGAGCTGTCGACCATCGTCCGGCGCGAATTGAACGCCGTCCCCGGCATCCGGGCCGTCATCCAAGACCTGTCCCAGCAGGGCCTCACCGCCCAGCGCGGGTTCCCGGTCGAATTCTCCGTGCGAGGATCGGACTGGGAGAAGCTCATCGCCCTCAGCCAGGAGATCATCGCCCAGCTCCGGGAGAGCGGGATCGTCCAAGACTTGGATTCGGACTATCGGATAGGCCAGCCGGAGCTGCGGGTCCAGCCCGACCGGGCCATGGCCTCCGATATAGGAGTTTCGATCGACGAGGTCGCCACGACCTTGAACGCCCTCATCGGCGGCGTGCGGGTGGGGAAATACAGCTCCGGAGGCCGGCGCATCGACGTCCGCCTTAAGCTCCTGGCCGCCCAGCGTTCCCGGCCCGAGGACATCGCCCGGTTAAGGGTCCGGACGAGGACCGGCCAAATGATTCCCCTGTCGTCTCTCGTGACCTACGACGAGCAACCCGCCCTTCAAGCCATCACTAGGAAGGATCGGGAGCGGGCCATCTCGGTCTTCGCCAACGTCGCCCCGGGCCATTCCCAGGACGAGGCGATCCGCTACGTCGAGAACCAATCGAAGTCCCTTCCCGTCGGGTACCGCATCGTCCTCGGCGGGGCGAGCGTCGCCTTCCGGGAGTCGATGAGCAGCCTCCTCTTCGCCATGCTCCTGGGCATCGGTATCGCTTATATGATCCTGGCCTCCCAGTTCAACTCCTACAAGGACCCGGTGACGATCATCACCATCCTGCCGCTGTCCATCGCCGGGGCCGCGCTCGCCCTTCTGCTCACCCATCAGACGCTGAACATCTTCAGCATGATCGGGCTTCTCCTGCTCATGGGCATCGTCAAGAAGAATTCGATCATCCTGGTCGACTACGCCAACGCCTTCAAAGCCCAGGGCTTCGACGCCCGGGAGTCCATGAAAAAAGCGGGACCCATCCGCCTCCGGCCCATCCTCATGACGGCCACGGCGACCATGATGGCCGCCATCCCTCCGGCCCTCGGGCTGGGAGCGGGATCGGAGATCCGTGTGCCCATGGCCATCGGCGTCATCGGCGGGCTCGTCCTTTCCACGGCCCTCAGCCTGGTCGTCGTGCCCGCCTTTTATGTCATCGCCGAAAACCTGAGCCGGAAGAAGAAGCCCGAGAAAGCGGCGGTGGCGGAGACCGTCGAAAAGCCGGCCTTCTAAGAGACAATCCAGTCCAATAAAAAAGGGCGGGCCGAAAGGCCCGCCCCATCATCCGTCTGTCTATTAATTCGAGGGGATATCCGTGATCTTGATGTTCCGTTTTTCCAGAATCACGCCGGTCGACCGGTCGAGGCCGACCTGGGCCAGGTTATAGCTGACGATGGCCGCCAGCTCCAAGATGCGGGCGCTGGTCAGGTCGCGCTGGTACTGG
>JAUYDS010000209.1 GCA_030691735.1 Candidatus Aminicenantota bacterium | reverse complement strand
TTTCTAAAGGGGGGTTAGGGGGGATTAGGCGCATCGCTTCGCTCCTCGCGATGACCCTTTATGTTTTGCCTTCACATATATAAAATGATCGCTGTGTTCAAAGGAGGACTCCATGAGATGCAAGAGATCGTTCGCGCCGTTCATTATTTCCATAACCATCCTATTCTTCGTCCTGTCCTGGCTCCCCGCCTGCAAGGCCAAGGACGAGAAAGCCGCTGAGCCGATGCCCCCGCTCGCCAAGGCTCCCGACATCCAGCAGCGGCTGGCGAAATTCGCTCCGACCGACCTCGCCGTCGATCCCAAGCTTTTCTCCGACGAGGACCGGCAGGTCGTCAACAAGCTCATCGCCGCGGCCCGGATCATCGATGACATCTTCTGGAAGCAGTCCTATCCCCAGGGCTTGGCCCTTAAGGAACGGCTCGAAAGATCAACGGTTCCCGAGGACAAGGATTATTTCCGCTTCCTCCAGATCAACTTCGGACCGTTCGACCGCCAGGACGAGAACCGGCCGTTCCTCGGGACCGGGACGAAACCGGCCGGCGCCGCTTTCTATCCCCAGGACCTGACCAAACAGGAGTTCGAAGATTACGTCGCGAAGAACCCGGCCGAGCGCGAACGGCTCGAAAGTTCCTTCACGGTCGTCAAGCGAGAGGCGGGCAAACTCGCCGCCGTCCCCTATTCCGAGGCCTATCGGCCGGACCTCGAAAAGATCGCCGTCCTTCTCCGCGAAGCGGCTTCCGTCACGACGAACGCGTCCCTCAAGGCCTATCTCACGCAGCGCGCCGCGGACCTTCTCAGCAACGACTACTATCAGAGCGACTGCCTCTGGATCGACCTCAAGGACAACCTTCCGGAGATCGTCATCGGCCCCTACGAGGTCTACGAGGACGCCCTCCTGGGGCTCAAAGCCTCGTATGAAAGCTATGTCTACGTCAACGACCGCGAGGAGATGAAAAAGATCAAGGGCTACCTCGACCACCTGGACGAAATGCAGAACGGGCTCCCGGTCGAAGCGAAATACAAGGCCCAGGACATCCGCGGTCTGGATTCGCCGCTCAATGTCGTCTATGAGCTTTTCACCGCGGGCGACGCCAAGGCCGGCGTCCAGACCTCGGCCTTCGTCCTCCCCAATGACGAAAAGGTCCGGGAGAAGAAAGGGACCAAAAAGGTCTTCCTCAAAAACATGATGGAAGCGAAGTTCGCCAAGAGTCTCGTCCCCATCTCCCAGCGCGTGCTCGAACCCGCCGACGCCCAAAGGGTCTCTTTCGACGCCTATTTCACCGAGGTCATCCTCCACGAGATCTGCCACGTCCTCGGGGTCAACTACATCACCCTGCCCGACGGGACGAAGACGACGGTCGGCAAAGCGCTCAAGGACCTCAATATGCCCATCGAAGAAGGGAAGGCCGACGCGGTGGGGATCGCCAATGTCCCGCTCCTCGTCGAAAAAGGGATGATCCCGAAGGACCGGGAGAACGAGATCTATACGACCTACCTGGCGGGCATGTTCCGGGTCATGCGCTTCGGCGCGACCGAAGCGCACGGCCTCGGCGTTTTGATCCAATACAACTTCCTGCGCGAAAAGGGCGCCTTCGTCCACGACCCGGCCGCACGGAAATTCAAGGTCGACTTGACCAAGATCAAAGCGGCGGTCCGCGACCTCGCCCGGCAGTTCCTGGTCCTCGAAGGCGACGGAAATTATGAGGCCGTGAAGGCGTTCGTCGCCCGCTACGGCAAGGTCGACGACGTCACCAAGGCCATGATCGCGACGCTCGAGGACATTCCGGTGGACATCGCCCCGATCTTCAGAACGGAGTATTGAAATCCGCGGTTCCCGCCGCTGGGATGAAGAGAGGACGCGCCTTGACTTTGGCCGGCCATTCGGGTATAACTTCGTTACTTCCCATGAGGGAGGAGGTGAATATTCGTGGCGTTTGTCGTTATTGAAGAAGGCGAATCGATCGAGAGCGCGCTGAAGCGGTTCAAGCGGAGAGTGCAGCAGGAAGCGATCATCAAGGAAATCAAGAAGCACTCGGTCTATTTCAAGCCCGGCGAAAAGAAGCGGATGAAAGAAGCCCTGGCCCGCAAGCGGATGCGGCGGCGGATGAAAAGAGAAAAAGACTTCGAATATTGATCCCCCATCCTCCCGAAGAGATCCGATCGGCTAAAAAACCGTCCTGGTTGAAGGTTTCCTTTCCCTCGCACCCGGACTATTTCGCGGTCTCCGCGCTGCTCGAAAAGCATCACCTGAACACCATCTGCCGCAGCGCGAAATGCCCGAACGTCGCGGAGTGCTGGTCCCAGAGGACGGCGACCTTTCTCATCCTGGGGTCCGTCTGTACGCGGGCCTGCGCCTTCTGCGCCGTCGATAAAGGAACGCCGGGACCTCCCTCCGAGGATGAGCCCCGGCAGGTCGCCGAGGCGGCGGCCCGGCTCGGCCTGGCCCATGTCGTCGTCACCTCGGTGACGCGGGACGACCTCGCCGACGGCGGCGCGGCCCATTTCGTCCGGACGATCCAAGCCCTCCGGGAAAGACTGCCGGAAGCGAGCATCGAAGTCCTGGTCCCGGATTTCGGCGGAGTCGAAGACGCCCTCCGGCTCGTCGTGCGCGCCGGCCCCGACATTCTCAATCACAACCTGGAAACGACCGAGACCCTCTATCCGAAGATCAACCGGCCGGCCGCCAACTACCGCCGGTCGCTCGGCGTCCTCCGCTTGGCCAAGGACGAGGGCGCCGTCACGAAATCCGGGCTCATGATCGGCGCCGGAGAGGCCGAGGACGACCTCATCCGCTCGTTCAAGGACCTCCGCCGGGCCGGCTGCGATCTTCTGACCATCGGACAGTATCTCCAGCCGACGCGGGACCACCCCCCCGTGGTCCGCTATTATCCGCCGGAAGAGTTCGCCCGGCTCCGGGACCTCGCTTTGGACCTCGGTTTCGACGACGTCGAATCGGGACCGCTGGTCCGCAGCTCTTTTCACGCTCATAAGCTTTATGATACCTATAAGCGGTTGCGGAAAGGATCCCCATGCGTTACCTGATCTTCAGCGATATCCACGGCAATCTCGAAGCGTTGAACGCGCTGTTGAAGCACATCCAAAAACGGAAGATCGACCATTTCGTCTGTCTCGGCGACCTGGTCGGCTACGGCGCTTCGCCCAACGAGACGATCCAGAAGGTCCGCAATCTCCGGCCGCTGTCGATCATCCGGGGCAACCACGACAAGGCCGTGACCGGGCAAGATTCGATCGAGACGTTCAATCCCGTCGCCGCGGCGGCGATCCACTGGACCAAAAAAAAGATCCTGAAAAAGAACGCCGAGTTCCTCGGCCATGTCAAAAAGGGACCGCAGGTCGTCAACGATCTGTTCGCCATCTGCCACGGTTCGCCGTTCGACGAGGACTATTACATCTTCGGGGAGTTCGACGCGGCCGAAGCGTTCGATTACCAGAAGCTTCCCCTCTGTTTCTTCGGCCACACCCATTTTCCCTGCGTTTACACGAAAAGGGACAGCGTGGTGGAAGGGACGTTCATGGAAGGCAGCTCGAACGAGATCAAGCTCGAGAAGGGCGTGACCTATCTCATCAATCCGGGCTCCGTCGGCCAGCCCCGCGACCGGAATCCGCGCGTGGCCTTCGCCCTCTACGACTCGGACCAGCACGTTGTCAAGTTCCACCGCCTCGAATACGACTTGATCGACGCCCAGCACAAGATCATCAAGGCCGGCCTGCCGCCCGCCCTGGCCGAGCGGCTGTCGCTGGGGATCTGACCCGCCCTGTCACCGCGTCTCTCTTTGGCCCGTCCCTTAGAACTTGATCCCTCCCAGCACGGCCAGGGCATTGGAGCGAAAATGATCTTTGGCCTGTATTCCGCCGAGTCTTCTGTCCGGCTTCGTCTGTTTGAGCAAATTCGCTGGCCCCAATGATAGCGGCCTGGAGATCATTCCGTTCTCAGGGCGTCCATCGGAGAGAGACGCGACGCGCGTCGGGCGGGGAAGACCCCGAAGAATATGCCGATCGCGGCCGAGAAGGTCACGGCCAGGGCCACGGCCCACGAAGTGATGACGACGGGGAGAGAAGGGAAGATCCGTCGCGCGGCCACCACGGCCGCCGCCGTCATCAGGACTCCGATCAGGCCGCCGATCGTCGACAGCACGACGGACTCCACGAGGAACTGGCGCAAAATGTCCCGCGAACGCGCGCCCAGGGCCTTGCGCAGACCGATCTCGCGCGTGCGCTCGCTGACCGACGACAGCATGATGTTCATGATGCCGATCCCCCCGACGACGAGAGAGATAGCGGCAATGCCGGCCAGGATGAACGTCAGGGCATCGACGATCGTATTGAGCGTGGCCAGCAGCTGGTTCTGGGATACGATGGTGATGTCGTCCTCGCCGTTGTGACGCGACTGGAGCAGCTTCCTGATGGACGCTACGGCTCCGGGAACCTCCTCGTCGGAGCTCGCCCGAACGATGATTTGATACAAACCGTCGGTGTTGAACAGCCGCCGGGCCGCGGAAACGGGGATGAACACGATATCGTCAAGATCGAATCCGAGGCTGGTCCCGCGAGGCTCCATCACCCCGATCACGCGGAAAGGCGTTCCCATCACCAGAATGAACTTCCCCAGAGGATTCACGTCGCCGAAGAGCTCCGCCCGGACTTTCGTCCCGATGGCCGCCACTCGGCGCTCCCGTTCGACATCATCGGGGCCGAAAAACTGGCCTGTCGCGAGACCGTGGTCGCGCACGGAAGGATATTCATGTCCCGTGCCGGTCACCCATGTGTTCCGCGAAATCCCTTCCTGTTTGATCAGACCGATCCCGAAGATGACCGGCGCGACCCCGCTGATCGAAGGCAGGCGCCTGCGGATGGCCTCCGCGTCCTCCATGGTCAGCTTGTGCACGTTGGAAACGCCGACCACCGCTCCGCTGCCGATCGTTTCCCGTTTGCCGGGCATGATCATCATCACGTTGCTTCCCATGGCCGCGAACTGGTCGGCCACGTAGCGCCGTGCGGAGGCGCCGAGGGAGACCAGGGAAATGACGGCGAACACGCCGATGATGATCCCCAGCATGGTCAGCCCGGTCCGGAGCTTGTTCGCGCCGAGCATCTTAAGCGCGGCCCGGATGGATTCCCAGACGGTCATGCGGCACCTCGCTTCGACAGCGCCGGGATCATGCGTCCACCGCTTCCGCTTCGGACCGGGTCCGGCCGTCCTGGATGACGATGACGCGATCGCACCGGGCCGCCACCTCCGCATTATGAGTGACGACCACCTCCGTCATCCCCCGTTCGAGATTCAGGCGGCGGAAGATATCCATGATCTCGATCCCGGATTTCCGGTCCAGATTGCCTGTCGGCTCATCGGCCAGAAGCAATTTCGGATCGTTCGCCAGCGCCCGCGCGATCGCCACCCGCTGCAGCTCGCCTCCGGAGAGCTCGTTGGGCCTGTGCCCGAGACGATGCCCCAGCCCAACCGACCCCAACAGCGTCTTGGCTCGCTCGCGCCGCGCCTTCGGAGAGATCCCCGCATAGACCTGCGGCAGTTCCACGTTTTCCAAGGCGCTGGAGCGTTGAAGGAGAATGAACGACTGGAAGACGAATCCGACCATCCTGTTCCGCACGGAGGAAAGCTCATCGTCGGAGAGTTCCGTCACCTCGCGTCCCGCGAGCCAGTAGGACCCTGACGTGGGCCGGTCCAGACAGCCCAGGATGGCCATGAGCGTGCTCTTTCCCGAGCCGGACGGCCCCATGATCGCGATCATCTCGCCGGGTTTGACGGCGAGGGTCGCATCGGCCAGAGCGACCGTGGCGACGTCATGCGATCGAAACACGCGTTGGATTTTTTCGGTCCGGACGATCCAGGGTGGGATCGCCGCAGCGGTCGTCGATTCAGGGCCCATGATCCTTCTCGACCACACGAAGGCCATCCTTGAGCTGGATCGCTTCCGGCGGCCTGGCGATGCGATCACCGGCTTTCAACCCGGAGAGGATCTCGCTCCACTCCCAATTGAACATTCCGGTTTCCACGGCCGTCTCTCGGAGGACTCCATCCGCCACCCGGTACACGATCTTGCCTTTCGGACGAACGAAGATCGCGGCCGTCGGGGCGGCCAGAACGCCCTTCCGGGACGAGATCAGGATCTCGATGTTGACGGACATTCCGGGGAGGATGTCGGCTCTGGCCTCGTCGGCGAGGCGGATCTTCACCCTGGCCGTACGGTTCTGATCCAGAACCCTCGAGATGAACGGATAGATCTCGACGACGGTTCCGCTCAGCTTCCTTTTGGCGAGAGCGTCGATGACCAGGGACGCCGTTTGTCCAAGCTTCAGTTTCCAGAAGTCGTTCTCGTCGATATCCAAGCAGGCGAACAATTGTGAATCATCGATGAGCTCGAGCTGGCCGGGCGACGGGGAAGACCCTGAAGCCTGGGAGATCAAAGCCGGCACGCCGGGCGCCGTTCCGAGGGCATCGGACCGCCCGGATGCCGAGAGCATGGAACCGCCGGCCAACGAAGAAACGGCCAGCCCGCTCCACAGTTGACCGACCTCCAAGCCGGAGTCTAAGACCCTCCCATCGAACGGGGCCAGGACGCGCGTTTTTCTCAATGAGGAGAAAACCACTTCCCGATTGACCTGCGCTTGACGAAAGGCCGATTCAGCCGCTTCCAATTCGGCCACACCCAGGTCTAAGGCCATTTTGGCCAGTTCAAACTGTTGACCCGCTAGGGACCCTCCATCAAATATTTTTTTGGCCCGCTCATAGTCCAGCCGAAGCTGGGCCGCATGCGCCCTCGCCTGCTTCACCCGGGCCTCAAAAAGCGGCAGAGCCGCGTCCAAAGCGCGGAGCTGGTCTTTGAAATCCAAATCATCGAGGACGACCAGGGTCTCCCCTGTTTTCACTCGATCTCCTCGCTTGATCTTGATCTCCTTGATCCGGGCCGCGATTTCCGGCTGGAGAAAAACACGTTTCGCCGGTTCGATGAAGCCGGTCGCGACGCCGGAAACGGTTTCGCTGATATCCAGCGTCTTCATTTCCCAGAAAGAAACGGCCACCGGTTTGGGGCGCAGCCCCAAGGAGATCAAGATCCCGGCCGCAGCCAGGATCGCCACGACGATGACTCCCTTGATCGGCCTTCGCAAAGCGAAACCTCCTCCAAAGTCATCCGGACCCAAGATGAATTTTCCCGTTGTCTTTGGGAATATCCGGCAGAATCATAGGGCCGCCTTGGGATAAAGTCAATTGCCTTCGACCGACATCTCCCTTTCGAAGGGACTCCACGGCGACCTCCGCGGCCATCCGGCCCGAGATCATGGTCAAAGGAGGGGAGCTTACGACATCCTCGGATTGGCGTAGCAGTATAAACAGCCGTGGGAGCATGTCTGGGCGTAGCTCCCGATGTCGAGGGACGCCGTGCAGCCGCACTCGTCGCGCTGGCCCCGGTCCTTTGTCGTCGGCGCCTCTTCCTTCCGCGGGTGCAGCTCCTTCAACAGCGTCCCGTCGATGCAGGCCGAGGCGCGGATGCCGGGCACGCGGGTCAGGAAGTTCTGGCTGCAGGAATGAAGACGGAGGTCCCACTGGGCCGCCGTCGCCGCGAGGCGACGCGCCGCTTCGAGCTTTTCCTCTCCCTCCGGGTCGACATAGTCGAATCCGACTTTCGCGGCCCGGCGCAGGGCTTTTCCGTACCACTGAGTGAAACTGATCCGGATGTCCTCGATCCCGGCCCGTGCCGCGGCCGCGGCCGCCGTTTCGAAAAAATATAGATTGGTCTCGATTCCGGCCCCCTCCCGCCAATGGACGACGGGATCGAAGCGGAGGGAGACGCGTTTCGGATGCCCGGCCAGAGCGACGAGAGCGGGCAGCTGGGCGAGAGCCTCGGCCGGCGCGGGGACGCCCTTTTCGATGAACGTTCCGCCGAGCCCGGTGACCGTGAACAGGATGTACAGCTGGTCGTATTTTTCGAGAGCCGCCCGGATCCGGTGCGCGTTCCGGATCAGGTTGGAGAAGTTCTTGGACCACAGGACGACGGTGTGGACGGACGCGGGCCGCAGGTCCACCTTCATCGTCCCGCCGCGGGGCCCCAACACGCGCGCGGACTCCTCACGGAAGATCCCGGCCAGCCAGTCCGGGAAAAATGCGACCAGGTCGGTCCTCCGCGAGGCGCTGACGACGGCTTTCATTCCCTTATTCCTTGACAGCCCGACCGAATGACCTTAGTATTTTAGCCTCCGAGGTCCTGCCGTTCAATGCCGATCTTAGAAGCCCGACAACTCGTCAAAAGCTACGGGAGCCGCGTCGTCGTCAAGGGTACGGACGTCACGGTCCGGTCCGGAGAAATCATCGGCCTGCTCGGCCGCAACGGGGCGGGCAAGACGACGATCTTCCAGATGATCGTCGGCCTCGTCCGGCCCGACGGCGGAAGGATCACCCTCGACGGCCTAGACATCTCCCGGGAGCCGACCCCCCGGCGGGCCCTGCTCGGCCTGACCTACCTCCCCCAGGAGAGCTCGGTCTTTTTGAAGGCTTCGGTGATCGAAAACCTCCGGCTCGCCCTCGAGCTTCAGCCGGCCACGGCGCGTTCCTGGGAAGCGCCGGCCCGCGAGCTGCTCGAGGAATTCGGACTCCTGCCTCTGGCCTCGCAGTCCGCCCACAGCCTCTCCGGCGGCGAGCGGCGGCGGCTCGAGATCTGCCGCACCCTGATCCTCAAGCCGAAGTTCCTGCTCCTGGACGAGCCGTTCACCGGCATCGATCCGCTGACCATCGCCGAGCTTCAGAAGATCATGGCCGCGTTGAAAAGCCGCGGCATCGGGATCCTGCTCTCGGACCACAACGTGCGCGACACGTTCAAGATCGCCGACCGGGTTTACATCATCGACGAGGGCGAGATCCTGATCGAGGACGTCCCCCGCAAGGTCGGGAACGACCCGAGAGCGCGGGAGCGGTTCTTGGGGACGGAATTCGCCTTCGGCGAGGAGCGGCGGGCTTAGTCTCGGGAGGAGGCCATCCGGCCGCCCAGAGTTTCTCCCAAAAAGAAAAAGAAGAGGAAGAAATAACCGGCGAGGAGGATCAGGAAAAGGCCTCCGAGGGGAATGGGAACGGCTCTGACCAGAGCCCTGACGGAGACGTTCATCATGAGAGAAGCGCCCCAGACCGCTCCTATCCAGACCAGGGCGATGAAGATCAGGTCGAAGACGAAGGCTGTCAGCCGGCCGAAGAATCCCAGCCGTGTCCGGGGGACCTCGGCCGCTTCGGCCTCCTCCGGCTCTTCGCCGGCCGCGTAAACATCCTCTTCCGCTTCTTCCATCTCGTAGTGAGGGATGTCGATCTCGTCGGTTTTCACTTTTTCAACGTCCGCTTTGTCGAAAAGAAAGCCGCTCTTGTCCTTCGTCACTTTCTCGGGGATCCCGATGGTCGGGCGGGTCGGGGCTATTTTTTCGGCCCGGCTCATGACCTCTTCTTCAAAATCCATCGTGTCGCCGGGAGCAAAGCTTCGGGATTCGGCTTTCTCCTCGGCGTCCTCGTCGACGATCTCCGTCGAAGCGCTCGACTTGGATAGATCCGACCAAGGGGGGAGGCTGCTGGCTTCCTCGAGCGGGGCGAGGAGTTTCTCCTCATCTCGGGTCAGCGCTAATTTCTTCTGCTTCTTCTCCAGGGCGGCAATGAGGCGGACGACCTCTTCCCGCGTGTCCGGATCGGCCTTGTCGTCGTCCTCTTCATCGGGTTCGACGTCCTCGTCGAGCGGGGCTTCGTCTTCGACGTCGTCCGGGGGCTCCTCGGCGGCGATGGCCTGGACCTCTTCTTCTTTGACCAGGGGCGTTTTGACGGGCGCCATAGGCTGCGCCTTTTTTTTCGGTTTCTCCTCGATCGGTTCTTCCGCCTTCACGGGTTCCGGCTTTGGGGGGGCCGGTTTCACCTGTTCCGCTTTTTCGGGTTCAGGTTTGGCCGGCTCGGCTTTGACGGGCGCCGGTTTGAAAGGTTCCGCTCTTATGGGAGCGGACGGAGCCGGGGGCACCGCCGGCAGAAGCGCCGTCACCGGCTTTTTTATCGGTTCCTCGATCGGCTTTTCCTCGGGGATCTCTTTTTCAGCTTTTTCTTCGTCTTCGCCGGGAAAGGCAGCCTCACCTTCTAAGACTTCTTCGAGATCGATTTCTTTCCGCTGGCCTCCCTCTTCGTCGGAAGGCTCGAGGGACTCTTCGAATTCCTCCCCGGAATCCTTGAAATCCTCGTCGACGATCTTCTCCCCCTTGATGTCCTCCTCGACGAACTCGTCCTCGGGGAACAGGAGCTGAGTGCCGCAGTTGTTGCAATACTTTTGGGACTCGTCGATGATCGCCTTGCAATAGGGGCAGCGTCGGATGGCCATTACCGTATTTATAAAGGGAATACGAAGGAAAGTCAACTGGCCGGCGGG
>JAUYDS010000124.1 GCA_030691735.1 Candidatus Aminicenantota bacterium | reverse complement strand
GGTAGACCTTAAGTCGTTTCGTTGTCATACTTGCAAGCCTGCCGGCAAACCGCCTAACCAAGCGCTCAACCTGGCGGAATAGGCGTTGGTACAATTTGCCGCGCAAGGAAGTTTTGATGTATATAAATAATATAAGTGGATTTTGTTCCGAAGCGTCCATATTTCTCGGCCGAGGAGGAGCGGGCATGAATTCCCGGATTCGCGGAGCTTCTGAAATCCAAAAATCCAGGACGCGATGGGCCGTCGGATTCGTTTGCCTCGCCGTTTCGGCCCTGGCTGCGCCTGGATACTCCTGGAAGCCGGCCACCCACGCCCACCTGGCCATGATCGCAAGGGCCGACGCGCTCGACGACGGCTTCATCACGCTCTACAAGGTGGATCACGACTCCGGACGCGCCGTCCTCGACGCCGCGGGCCGGCCCGTCGAAATCGGGCGATATCCGGTCGAGCCGCTGATCCTGGATGCCCTCCGGCGATATCCAGAATATTACAAGGCCGGGGCGGTCGGGTTGGACACACTGCCCGACCTCATCACGTCCCAGACCGGCATCCATCCCGACAATTCTGCCATCGGCCGCTCGATCTCGACGGAATGGGTCCGCAATATCTGGGCGAGGGCCTGGCAGCGAATGGAGCCGCGGGCGCTGGCCTTCGCCCTCGGCGTTTTGACCCACGCGGCCGGCGACATCTACAGCCACACGTTCATCAATTCGTATGCGGGCGGCCCGTGGCAATGGAACGAAAACGCCGTGAAGCATTTTGTCCTGGAAGCCTATATCGACGGGCGGACGCCCAAGCCCGACGACTTCTACCGGATTTCCATCGACGGCATCGAGCCGTTTCTCTACGACACCCTGATCGCGACTTCGCTCGTCTGGGACGACGGCGGGGGAGATTCGGTCCTTGACGAATCGAACCGGTTCAATTTCTCTCCGCCGCGGCTGTTCCGGGCGCTGAAACGATGGTTGCTCGACTTCCGTCGAAGCCTTGTCGATACCATAGACCGGGAGCGGGTGACTTCCCGGGCCCAAATCCGGGATGCGACGGACGAGGCCAAGCGCTACGTCGTCTCGGACCCGGCCCGGTCCGCCGCGGCCACGGCGAGGGCGGCCGCCATTCAGCTGGCTTTAAAGGAGCATGAAGCGGCGGCGAAGATCACCATCGCCTATCTGAATGCGTGGACCAAGGATATCGACGACGGACTCAAGGCTTGGCCCCAGCTTGGCCGCCGTCTGACCGAAACGCTTTTCTTTACGCCGTCGCACGACCGCCAGGTCATCCAGGGCATCTTGACGGATTTCGCCAACGCCCACCTCTACAGCATGGTCGGGGTTCCGGACATCGTCGGTGATGTCCAGGCCATGCGGAAGGAGATGTGGGAAAGGGTGCCGTCCTTGATCCGGAGAGCCATCGACATCCTGAGCACGGACCCGCTCCAGTATATCCTGGAAAAGGGGGCGGGAGTCGCCTGGGACATCCTCAAGGATCCTGCGGTCCATTTCGATCCCATCATGACCAAGCCGCCGGGGACGGCGACCACGCTCCGGGATTTCAACCGGGACGTCCTCCGGATCAACGATACCGGAGCGTCCTCGCAGGAGACCTATGATTGGCGCAACCTGCCGGCCATGGTCAATTCGGTCACGTTGATGAAGACGACGTTTTTGCTCGAAGACGGGGTCCGGAACCTCCTCGACGATCTCGATCTCAAAGGCCTGACGTCGAACGTCGCGACCCCGCTCTTCAACTTCCAGCCGACCGACGCGCCGGTCGTGGTCGGCTATCTCCGGACACTCGACGGCGGCAATCAATGGTGCCTGCCGCCGCGTCTCGTTTTCGCCCGCGACCCGTGCGTCTATCGCAAAATGTTCCTGCGGCAGATCGGAGAGGACGCGCCGTCCTGCCTGACGGCCTGCGACACACCCGAGGACGGCACGGTCACGACCGCACCCGTCAGGAATCCCGTCGCGCTTCAGGGCCGACAATATGTCGTCGTCAAGACGGACGGCACGGTCTGGAATTGGGGCCAGCGCTTTTCGGTCCCCGCCGCGCGCCTATTGCCGCCGTTCGACCCCTATGCCGTGCCGGGCCTCCCGCGGATCGCCGCCTGCTTCGTCCTGATGTACGACCGGTTTATCGCTCTGGCCGAGGACGGCACGGTCTGGCGATGGGGCGCCAATGAAGAGGGGCGGGACGTCGGCGGCCCGAATGGCTGGGTCCCTTATCGGATCTCGAATCTGGAGAGCATTACCCAGATCGCGGCCGGCATGTGGCATTTCATCGCGCTTCGTTCGAATGGAACAGTGTGGACTTGGGGGGGCATTTCGCACGCCACGGCCGGGCGGAGCCCGATGTCCTGGACACCCCGGCGCGTCCCCGGTTTGGGGGGCATCAAGGGGGTCGCCGCGAGGGAATACGAAAGCTATGCGGTCCAGACGGACGGGTCGGTCTGGGCCTGGGGACACAATTCGTTCGGGCAGCTCGGGGACGGGACGAAGACGGACCGGCCTCAGCCCGTGAAGCTCCCCGTCTTGACGGGCGTCGCCTCGGTGGCGCCCGGAGACGGCCACGGGCTCGCCCTGCTCGATGACGGAACGGTCCGGGCATGGGGACGGAACGAGAACGGCCAACTGGGCGACGGAACGACGACCGAGCGGCTGACCGCCGTCGCCGTCACGGGACTCCATCATGTGGTGGCGCTCGCGGCCGGTGAGAATTATTCCGTTGCTCTCAGGAACGACGGATCGGTCTGGATGTGGGGCTACCGCGGCGCGTTCCCCAAGGGGCTCGCGAAAAACCAGACGAGCCCCCGCAGAATCGAGGGGCTGCCCCCGATTCGGGCGATCGCCGGCTACGCCCCGGTCTTCCTCGACCGGGACGGCGCTTTGTGGAATTGGTACAAGGACGGGATATCGCTCGCGGCTCCCGTCAAGATCGACGGGGTCAATCCCTTCAAATAGCGGGGTCGGGCCACTGTTTTTTCATTGAGGAGAGGGGCCGATTTTGATAGAATCCGAACCGGTCCGTTAATCTCTTTCCGAGGGAGGAGGCATCCGATGGGTAAACCGGGAAAAATCAGGTCCGTGGCAGGCTCCATCCGTTCGATTTTGGCCATGGTTTTCTGGGGCGTCCTTCTTTGCGTGCTCGTCGTTCTGGGCTATCAGTTCTTCAAGATGAAGATGCTGGTCGGGCACTACAAGGAGGGCGTCGTCGAGATCACCCAGAAATACCAAAGCGTCCTGGATGAATACAACCGGGCCGTGGACACATTCAACGAACTCAAATCGCGTTACAACGAAGTCCTGGCCCGGACGATCATCACCGAGCTCAAGGTCGAGAACAACAAGTGCTCCGTCATCCTCAAGAACTCGGAGGGCGTCCTGGCCGAGATCCCCGTCGAGGTCAATCTCCGCAAAGAGGTGTTCGTCGATTACATCTATTTCGACAACCGGCTCTTCATCCGCCGCGTGTTCGATTCGGGCACCGCGCCCGAGCGCGCCCCGGACATCCTCGCCCTCCAAAACGTCCGGGGATTCCTGCCGGCGGCGATCGACTGGAGCGACCCGAAATTCCGTTCTGGCAAGAGCATCTACCGGAAGCTTGCGGACGGGACCTGGATGATCACCGTCACGGGCGGCGGAGCCTTGGACATCGACCGGAAGGAGAACATCCCCCACCTCGAGTTCATCAGCCCGCTCGAAGGCTTTCTCCTTAAAGACTACAAGCCGGAGAACGCCGAACTCCTGCAGAAGGCGTTCGACGAGAAGATCAACAAATACGCGGGGGAACTGGGCGTCATCGCTGTCCTGAAATTCGCCCTCGGCATTTCGGGCGGTAAATAGTCAAGGGACGAGCCTTCGCGGCGGAAGTACTCACCCGTTCTTATATCAACGGGCGAGTACGGCGGAAGTGGATCCCCGGGCAAAGCCCGGGGCCCCTGCCGCCGTGGACCCCCGGGTAAAGCCCGGGGCACTCACCCGCGATGTAAATACGCGGCTGAGTACGGCGGAAACGGATCCCCAGACAAAGCCTGCCCTCATTCGCTTCGCGAATGAGGACTGCAAAGCCTGGGGCCCCGGCCGCCGTGGAGAGGGCCGGAAGACAGAGCTTGTCCGGCCAAAATCCCCGACCCGGCCGCCCGGCTCCCGCTCAGGCCGCGTTGCGGCCCGCGCGCTTCCTTTCCTTGAAGTCGAGGATCTTCTTGCGCATGCGGAGGGACTGCGGTGTGACCTCGAGCAATTCGTCGTCGTTGATATAATCCATAAACTGATCCAGGGCCATCTTGACGGGCACGTCGATTTTGGCGGCGATATCCGATGTGGAGGAGCGCATGTTGGTGAGGTGCTTCTCCTTGGTGGGATTGACCTTCAGGTCCTCGTCGCGCATGGTTTCGCCGACAATCTGGCCGACGTAGACTTTGTCCCCCGGCGACACGAACAGGCGGCCGCGGTCCTGGATGTTTGCCACGGCATAGGTGGCCACGATTCCGGTGCGATCGGACACCAGGACGCCGTTGCGGCGCCCGGCGATCTTTCCAGCCCACTCGCGGTAGCCGAGATAGGTATGGGCCATGACGCCGTTACCTTTGGTCTGGCTCAGGAATTCCGAACGGAAACCGAATAGGCCCCGCAGGGGGACGGTGAAGGTCAGCCGGAGGTAAGTCCCCTTGAGGTCGATCATCCTCTGCATCAGGCCCCGGCGTTCGCCCAGCATGGAGATGACGGTGCCGGCATTCTCCTTCGGCACATCCAGCACCAGGGTCTCGTAGGGCTCGAGAACATTGTCGCCTTCCCGGCGGGTGATCACCTGGGGCATCGAGACTTGGAACTCGTAACCCTCGCGGCGCATCTGTTCGATGAGGACGGCCAGCTGCAGCTCGCCGCGCCCGGCGACGGTGAACCGGTCCGGCGAATCATTCCATTCGACGGCGATGGAGACGTTCGTGCGCAATTCCTTTTGGACCCGCTCCCTCAGCTTGCTGGAGGTGACGTATTTACCCTCCCGGCCGCCGAACGGGCTGTTGTTGACCATGAACATCATGGACACGGTGGGCGGCTCGATGAAGAGGAGATCCAGCCGGATGGGCCTCTCGGGGTCCCCGATGGAGTCGCCGATGGTTATGGAGGGGATGCCGGCGAAAGCGAAGATCTCGCCCGCCTCGACGGCCATCGTTTCCTTGCGTTCCAACCCTTCGAAGACGAATAGCTTTTGGATCTGCCCCGGGGCCTGCTTGTCGCCCTCGGAAAAGACCACGACCTTGTCGCCGGGCTCGATCCGCCCGCCGAAAAGCCGGCCGATGCCCAGACGGCCGATGTAGTCGTCGTGGGCGATATTGGTGACCAGGGCCGACATCGGACTCTTCCGGTCGTAGTCCGGAGACGGCACTTTCTTGAGAATGGTCTGGAAGAGCGGGATCAAATCCTGGGTTGGGCTGTCGAGGTCGAGGGCCGCCTTGCCTTCCCGGCCCGACGCGTAAACGACGGGAAAATCCAGCTGTTCCTCGCTCGCCTCCAACTCGACGAACAGGTCGAAGGTCTCGTTGATGACCTCCTGGATCCGGGCGTCCTGGCGGTCGATCTTGTTGATGACGACGATCGGCCGGAGGTCGAGCTCAAGGGCTTTCTTAAGCACGAACCTGGTCTGCGGCATGGGGCCTTCGGAGGCGTCGATGAGCAGGAGGACGCCGTCGACCATCCGGAGGACGCGCTCGACTTCCCCGCCGAAGTCGGAGTGACCCGGCGTGTCGACGATGTTGATTTTAACGCCCTTCCAGACGAGCGACATATTCTTGGAGACGATGGTGATGCCGCGCTCGCGCTCGAGGTCGCCGGAATCGAGAATGCAGTCGCCCATCTGGTCGATATTGCGGAACAATTTGCACTGCCGCATCATGGCGTCGACCAGGGTTGTCTTGCCGTGGTCGACGTGGGCGATGATGGCGACGTTGCGGATGTCTTTTCTATGCACGAAAGCTCCTGGGGGTCGGTTGTCCGTCCGGAATGAACGGACGTAATTTTCTATTATAACCCATAGACCTAATCGAGCCCAGACTTATCTCGGTGGGGGGCCGTTTCCGGGGAAAATTGGAGAAAGGAAAATCGGCGGCCGGGATTATCTTCTTTACGCGATGGGAGGCATTGATTCCGAGCTTTTTAGGAAGGAATGTTGCGGAGCGCGAAAAAGCAAATTCCTATCCCTAAGGGTTCCCTGGCGGCTTCCAAGCCCGAGAGCCGGCCCTAGCTTTTCCGGACGAAATGGGGCATCTCGAAGGGGATCTCGAGCGACACCTCGATCAGGCCGCGATACCGTCCGTCGCGGGTCCACGGCGCCTGGAAGATCAATTTCTTAACGCCGCGCTTTTCGATCGTGTAAACGTTCGTCCGCCGCTCGGCCATGATCTCTTTAAGCTTTGTCTTGGAGGGCTCCGGATGGCAGTCCAAGACGTTCGTTCCGAGGAGCGCTCGGCCGCCGTCGTCCTTGAGATTCTTGATCGCCCGTTCGTTCATTTCGAGGATGGTCCCGTTCTCGTCCGTGACGATGACGGCCCCTTTGAATTCTTCGACCCATTCGTGTTCGGCCATAATCATGTCCTTGTCAGATGAAATTTTTTTCGCGCTGCCAGAGGTCCCGTATCGAGAAGCGCGCTTTCCGGCAGAGAAAAATGGCCCGATCGTTCTTGTCCGGCATGGCATACGGGCTCGACGGCGGCCGGGCCCCGGGCTTTGCCCGGGGGTCCACTTCCGCCGTACTCGCCCGTGGATATAAGCCACGGGCGAGTGGCGAGCCGAAGGCTCGTCCCTTGACGTCGTCGCCGCATGAATGACATCCTGACACTTTCAATCCTTCGTAAGAAGCCTCTGCTGGAATAAAAGAGGGCAAGTAGCCAGTCCCTAGAAGAGGTGCCCGAAGTTGAAATAGAAGCCGGTCGTCTCCCGGCCCAGGCCGATGTCCATGCGGACGACGAAGGTCGACATGTAAAAGCGAAGCCCGATCGTCGGGTTGGCCACCCAGCCCCGGAAATCCAGGTCGCCGAGCGACGGCCAGACCTTGCCGGCGTCCAGACCGACCACCGCGCCGAGGCGCCAGACGATCGGAAAACGGAGCTCGGCGTTCATGATCACATGGGATCTGTCCAGATAGCGGTCCTGGGGCGATCCGCGCAGCGTCTTATTTCCCCCAAGGGGAAGGAGCACTTGGGTGGGCAGATCGTCCCCGAACAGGCTCTGGCCGCCCAGGCGGAAGGCAAAAATGGTCTTGGGGTAGAACAGAACGGTGTAATATTGGAACCAGCCGGCGA
Source organism: Candidatus Aminicenantota bacterium (assembly GCA_030691735.1). GTDB lineage: Bacteria > Acidobacteriota > Aminicenantia > Aminicenantales > UBA4085 > JAPKZI01. Next base: position 1,478 of record JAUYDS010000124.1, on the reverse strand, counting down.
GCCTGGCGAAATGAACGTCCGTCCATCCCGCGCGCGGCGCGTATTCGGCCTCGGCCTGCAGGACGACGCCCTCGGAAGGATGAATGAAGCTGTCCCGGCTGTCGTAACGGAAATTACCGAAGGCCGAGACATAGGAGACCCGCCCGAGGTCGAGCGAATAGGGGATCACGGGCAAGCCGCTCTCGTCCTTCAGGGGCGTATTTTTGATTGTCGCGTATCTCAGCCCGATCTGCCCCACGGTCGTCATGGTGAATCCCCGGCTCAGGGCCAGGTCGATCGTGACGGGCTCCCGTGTATATTGGACGCGGTCATCATATCGCGAGGCGTTCCCCACGCCGAAGAAGTTGTTCTTGATCATCTTGTCGTAATCGATGGTCAGGTCGAAGGCGACCGGGTAGATCTTGCCCTGCCGCGTTTCGAAATCCGGCCAGGAAAAGACGAACCGGTACCAGCGCTCGCCCTTGGTGCTGTTGAAGAGGGTCAGATCGAAGGACTCCGAGCGGCGGAGCGGATTGAGGAGAAAGGTCTTCAGGCCGTAGCCGAAGCCGATGTCCGTGTCGTACATGAGGATCGGGAAAAAATCCTTGGTGAACTTGGCCGGGCGGACGACGGTCGGCGGCGCCTGAGGGGACGTCTTGCAGGCATGCTCCAGATCGACCTCGGCGGCGACGCCGAAATGGTCGGAGGCGTGGACGCCGGACTCCATGGAATCGACGACGACCGTCGAGGACAGGACATCCTCCGGCCGAAAGCTGTTATTCAGCAAGATATAATCGATCCGGCGGCCGATCCCGGAGTCAATGGCCTCCGCCAGGGCTAAACCCTGGCGTTTCCGGCCTGCGGCGTTCACGGGCCGGCGCGAATATTCGATGTTCTCGTTATAGATGGGCGTGTTCTTCACCATGATCCGTCCGACCAGGGAGAAGACGGCCTCGCCGAAATGGAAGGTCAGAACATCGCCGTACAGTCCGAACGGCCCCGAGAGTTTCCAGACATCATGACGCCGGAGGTCCAAGGACGGTCGGGCCAGGATGGCCATCCCTTCCTTGAAATTGCCCGGGAGGCCGACGGGCCCGAACTTGATTCCGCCGTTCACGACCTGGTGGATCTCGGTGAAGCCGAGCGACTTCGCCAGGCGGCGCGCGTAGCGGCCGGCGAAATTCGCTTCCTGGACGAAGACGACGTCCGGATCGAGCTTTTGAATCTGTTCGACGAGGGCGGCGAAACGCCGCTCGCGGCGTTCCGCGGGTTCATATTCGCCGAATTTGAAGAACCCTTCATAATCGAGGCCGGACCAGGCGTTGATGGTCAACAGGCGCAGCCGGGGGGCGCCTGCCGTTTGACCGCTCAGCCCGGGAACGATCAGGGCCAGGCCGAGCAGAGCTCCTGTGGCGAACTTTTTGAGTTTCATCTCAAGTTCCAAGCTTCGGATCGGGAGTATGCCGCAGGTGCCACATTCGAAAGAATAAAAAGGCCGA
>JAUYDS010000049.1 GCA_030691735.1 Candidatus Aminicenantota bacterium | reverse complement strand
GGGCCAGGGTGCCGATCTCGACCGACCTCTGGTTCTTGTCGAGAAGGTCCTTGGCCAGCTGGAGGGACTGGCGGCGCACGTCGAGGTTCTCGATGCTGTAGACCAGGTTCCAGTAAGCGCTCTCGACGTTGTAGACGGTATCCATCAGGGTCTTCTTCAGGTTCTCCTCCGAGACCCCGAGGTTCTGCATGGCCACCAGGATCTCCCGGCGGGTCATCTTGAAGCCGAAATTCTTCAGCAAGGGCTGGGCGAAGTTGAACCGCACCGTCGTCCCGAAGCGGGGGTCAATCGTTGTGCCCCTCCGGTTGGTCGTCGTCTTGTAGCCCGTAAAGTCGAGGCTGAACGTCCCTCCGGTCGGAAGCGTCTGGCTAGCGTTGAGGAAGGTGAAGTTCTGGCTTTTGTCGACGAGGCTTTCGCTGGCGTCCAGGTAGGAATAGGAAGCGTTCTCCGCCTTCGAGCTCCTAACGCTCATGCTCAGGGTCGGGATGTATTTTTCCTGGGCCTGGTTGACGCCCTCGCCCGAGATCTCGGGGCCGAGGACCTGGATGGCGACGCCCAGGTTGTCCTTCAGGGCCCGGATGATGCATTCGTCGAGGGACATCGACAGCGTGCCCTTCGCCTCCTGGCCGACGCCGGGGGCGGCCAGGGCGAGAGCGATAATCAAGAGGGGGAGATAAGCTTTCTTTCTCATGATCAGTCTCCTTGTCTTGGGCCGCCGGCCTCAGCCGAGGCCGTCGGGGTTTATTCGTACCTCAGGGCTTCGATCGGGTCGAGCCGGGTGGCCTTGCGGGCCGGATAGAAGCCGAAAAATATGCCGATCGTGGCCGCGAACAGAAAGGCCATCAGGACCGACTCTATGGAAACGACGGTGTTGAAGGCCGCGAACATCTTGATCTTCTTGATGAGCTTGGATGCCCCGACGCCGACGCCGATGCCGATGAGCCCCCCCATCAGGCTGAGGACGATCGCCTCGGTCAGGAACTGGAGGAGGATGTCCCGCTCGCGGGCGCCGACGGCCATGCGCAGGCCGATCTCGCGGATCCTCTCCGTCACCGAAACCAGCATGATGTTCATGATCCCGATGCCGCCGACGAGGAGCGAGATCCCGGCGATGCTGCCGAGGAGCACGGTCATCATCTGGGTCGCCTCGGCGGCCGACTCGGCGATCTCGGACATGTTGCGGACCGTGAAATCGTCCTCCGCGCCGGGGGCGATGCGGTGCCGGACCCGGAGAAGCTCCTGGATCTGGGCCTGGGCCTCGACCATCTGCGAGGACGAGACCGCCCGGACGTCGACGGACTGGATGTAATCGACGCCCTGCAGGCGGCGCATGGCCGTCGTGTACGGGATCGCGATCATGTCGTCGCGGCTGCCGAACCCGCCCGACTCGCCCCGCTTCTTTAGGACGCCCAGGACCTTGAACGGGATCTTCTTGACCCGGATGACCTTGCCGATCGGGTCCTCGTCCTCGAACAGGTTCGTCTTGACGTCGGCCCCGAGGACGCAGACCTTGGCCGCGGACTTGACCATGTTGTCGTCGAAATAGGCGCCGAGCTCGACGTCCCAGTTGCGGACCTCGGGGTAGCGGGCCCCGGTCCCCGAAATCGAGGTGTTCCAGTTCTTGTTGCCGTAGACGGTCTGGGCCCGAGCGCTTACGGAGGGCGAGATGTACATGACGGCCGGGCATTCCTGCCCGATGGCCAGGGCATCCTCCTCCTTGAGCGTCTGCATGCTGCCCCACCCGCCGTGGACGCCCCGGTCGCTCTGGCTGCCGGCCGAGACGAAGAGAAGATTCGTCCCCATGGCGGCGAACCGGCTTTCGATGCCGCGCTTGGCCCCCTCGCCGATGCTGACCATGGCGATCACGGCGCCGACGCCGATGATGATCCCCAGGGCCGTGAGGAAGGACCTCATCTTGTTGCGGGCCAGGGCCCGAAAGGCCACCCGGCACGTTCTGACGCCGTGCATGAGAGCTCGTTTCATCATGATGAATTCTCCTTGGCGGACCTTCCCTCCCGGGTCAGGACCGCTCCTCCCGGACGATGAGGCCGTCCTTCAAGTGGATCCGCTTCCTGGCCCAGGCGGCGATGTCGGGCTCATGGGTGACCATGATCATCGTCATGCCCTTCTCTTCGTTGAGGGTCTTGAAGATGTTCATGACCTCCGAGCTCGTCCGGCTGTCGAGGTTGCCGGTAGGTTCGTCGGCCAGGATCAGGGTCGGGTTGTTGACCAGGGCACGCGCGATCGCCACCCGCTGTTTCTCGCCTCCGGAGAGTTTTTCTGGCAGGAAGTTCAAGCGGCCCGCCAGCCCCAAGTCTGAGAGAAGATCCGCCGCCTTTTTGCGTGCCGCGTTGCCTTTCATACCTGCCAGTTCCGCCACAATGGAAACATTTTCCAGCGCGGTCAGCGCTGAGAGCAGGTTAAAATCTTGAAAAATGAAGCCGAACTGTTTCAGCCGGATATCCGGCAGGCGGTTCTCGGACAAAGCGCTGATGACGTTGCCGTTCAGGTGGATCTCTCCCTCGGTCGGTTTGAGCAGCGCACCCAGCATCGAAAGTAGGGTGGTCTTGCCCGATCCGGATGGCCCCATGATCAGGACGATCTCACTGGGAGCGACGCTCAAAGAAACGTCGCGCACCGCGCTGACTTCGGTCGTTCCGGAGCCGTAGCGCTTTGTTACGTGGTTCACGTGCAAAGTAGTATCTGTCATTTTATTTTCCTCGGAAAACCATGGCCGGGTCGAGTCCGGCAATTTGACGAATGGGTAAAATGGCTGAAAGCGCGGCGATGATGAGTGAAGTCCCGCCCACTTTTAGCAACGAAGCCTGACCAATCTCGAGTGATAACATCAAACCCAGACGGGGAATGATCCCCGACAGCAACCAGACAAATGCCACCCCCAGGACAAACCCCAGCAGAACGCTCATCAGCGCCTGGGCCAGCACCGCCTGGTAGAGATGCGCGTTGCGCGCCCCGAGAGCCTTGAGCACGCCGAATTCCTTGCGGCGCGATAGGGTGGCCGTGTAGACCGTCAGCGCCATCACCGCCAGGCCAATCAGGAAACCGATCATGTTCATCATGGTGATTACGTCGGTGCTCATGTCCTTGACGACGCGTCGCTCCTGGCTTGCGAAGGCTGCGCGCGGCATGGCGGTCACGCCGTCTACCTCGGACTCGATGCGCGCCGCCACCGCCTCGTCCGATACTCCGGGAGCGATCTTGACCATCAGGAAGGAGACCACTCCCGGGCTGCCGCGCAGCGCTTGGAAATCATCCAGCGAAATGAAGGCCACCGAGTTGACAATGTTGACAGTTCCATTGGAGAGGCCAATGATAGTAAAGGTGTGTCCGAGGATCTCGACCGTATCCCCCAATCCCACACCGGACTTTTCGGCTACGCGGCGATCTATAATTGCTTCACCTTCTCCCGGCTGGCTGCGCCCGGAAGCAAGATTCCAGACCCCGCCCATTTGAGCGTCTTTCGGAAGACCAATGATATAAGCCAGGTTGCGTTCGTCACCCGCCACAACCATGTTGGACACATACAGGATCGGGGTGACATCCTCGACGCCCCCGATACCCTTCACCTCATCAATGGCCGAGGTGGGAATGGCGGAAGCAGCCATGTGCATGTTGCGTACATCTTTCTGCGCGACAAAGATGTCAGCTCTGCTGTTGTCAATGTAGGCGGTGACTTGACGCTCTACGCCGGCAAAGATCGCATCCAGAGAAAGGATCAGCAGCAATGCCAGTGCCACGCCTCCGACGGAAATCAGGAGACGGGTTTTATTTTGGAAGAGGTTTCGGAATGCCAGGCGTATCATTTGCGAAACACCTCCGCCGGGGCCAGCCCGGCCACCACGCGCGCCGGGAAGAGCGCCGCCGCCAGCGCCATCCCCAACCCGGCCAACAAGGCCCAGGCCGTGTCCCAGGGATCGAAGGCAATCAAGAACTGCGGCCGGGCGGACATGATCCATTCGGCTGCTCCGTACGCCAAAAGAATGCCAACGACGGATCCGGCCAGCGAGGCAAACAAAGCCTGCATCGTCACGACCGTGTAAAGGATACGGTTGGGCGCGCCGATGGCTTTCAGCACACCATACTCACGCTGCCGCTCGACCGTGGCTGTGTAGATCACCAGCCCGATAATCATCGTCCCGACCAGGAAGGCGATCGCGACCATCAACTTGAGCGGCGCGGAGAAGATTTTGGCGAACAACTTGATATCGTTGGTGGCCATCGTGGTCTTCGTCAGGGCATTGACGCCCTGCAAATCATCCAGTCGGCGAACGAGTTCATTAGTATCTGCGCCTTCCGACGGAGTGAGCAGCAGGAAACTGACCGCGCCCGGAGCGCGCAGCAATTTTTCAGCGGCCGACTTACGGATAAAGAAGAAACTGGTCATCCAGGAGGTCGTTCCGTCCGAGAGGCCGACGATGGTGAAGTTCTGCCCCATCAGTTCGATGCTATCGCCGAGTATCAAATTATGCCGTTCGGCCAGTATGCGGTCTAAGACCATCTCGCCGTCGGTTTGGGGTTCAACCCCGGTGTGAATGCGCCATGGCCCTCCGCCCCGATTGGGGTCGTACCCGATCAAATAGGCAGGCTGTTTCTTGCCATGCAAGTCGAGGATGACGAATTGAGAAAGGAGGGGGATAACTTGTCCGACTCCCTGCTCCGCCTCAACTTGCACCACGATGCCGGGCGGCAGCAGTGAGGTCGCTCCTAGCAGGTCAACCACCCCTTTTTGAGCGACCACGACCGAGCCGGATGAGTTATCCAGATACGAGGTGATCTGGCGGTTCATGCCGGCCAGAAAGCCGTTCAAGATCAGGATCAGCATGACGGCCAGCGCCACGCCGCCCACGCT
>JAUYDS010000111.1 GCA_030691735.1 Candidatus Aminicenantota bacterium | reverse complement strand
GCCCAGTTCATGACGTCGATGTTGTGAACGTGCTGCTCGACGATGTGGTCGCCCGAGGTCCAGGAGAAGTACAGCCAGTTCCGGCACTGCCATTCCATCTCGGACATCTGGGGTGTCTTTTTAATGACCCAGAGGTCGCCCTGGTTCCAATAGCACTGGCCGCCGACGATCTCGCCGATGGCGCCGCCGTTGATGCGCTTCATCAGCTCGAGATAGCGCTGCTGATGGCGACGCTGGGTGCCGCAGACGACGGACAGCCTTTTGCGCGCGGCGAGCTCGGAGGAGGCGATGACCGAGCGCACGCCGACCGGATCGACGGCGACCGGCTTCTCCATGAAGACATGCTTGCCCGCCTCGATCGAGGCCTTGAGATGGATCGGCCGGAAGCCGGGAGGGGCGGCCGTGACGACCAGGTTGATCTCCGGGAGGGCGAGGAGCTTTTTATAACCGTCGAGGCCGGTGAAGCATTTGTCCTTGGTGACTTTGACGTTGGCTGGAATCTTCTCCTGGAGACGCTTGAGACAGCTGTCGATCCTGTCCTGGAAGGGGTCGAACAGGGCTACGATCTCGACGCCCGGGGACGAGGTGACGCAGTCAATGGCCGCGCCCGTCCCGCGGCCGCCGCAGCCGATGACGCCGACACGGATCGCGTCCGAGCCCTGGGCATAGAGGCCGAGGTTGCCGGGGATAGCCGCGGCGAGCGAAGCGCCGACCGTGGATTTGATGAAGGTGCGCCGGGAAAGATTAGCCGGAGATGATTTCGTTTTCATTAGTTACTCCTTCGTCATTGATTATAATCCCCCCACACCCCCCTTTAAAAAAAGGGGGGGAGGGAGGATTTAAAAACTGTCGCATTGCCGGTAGGCGTCGATGACGGCCCGTTCGCCCTCTTTCCCGGGCTTGCTGTGGCCGTGCTCCATGCACAGGACGCCCTTGTAGCCTTTGTCGTAAATGTGCTTGAAGATGTTCTTATAATTGATCTCGCCCGTGGTCGGCTCCTTGCGGCCCGGGTTGTCCCCGATGTGAAAGGCGGCGATCTCGTCCCAGGCGGCGTCGATGTTGGGGATCAGATTGCCTTCGGTGATCTGCTGGTGGTACATGTCGTCGAGGATCTTGCAGCAGGGGTTATTGACGGCCTTGCAGATCTGGTAGGTCTGCGGGATCTTGGTCAGGAACAGACCGGGATGATTCTTGGGATTGAGCGGCTCCAGGACGAGGATGAGGCCCGCCGGCGCGACGACGTCCAGGCAAAAACGGAGATTGTCCACGACGTTGGAGGTCTGATAATCCCAATCCAGGCTTTCGTCATAGCGGCCGGGCACGACGAGGGCCCATTTGATGCCGGTCCGCTTGAGCGTTTCGACCCCCTGGTTCATCTTCTTGAGCAGCATGTCCCGGATCTCCTTGTCCCGGGTGACGAAGCTCTTGACGCTGAAATCAGCATAGAGGACAAACGGACCTAGCGCCAGGGCGCGCTTGTCGATCTTTTTGGCGATGGCCTCCTGCTGGGGAACGGGCCGGTTCATGATGCCGTTGTCGAACATCGCCAGGAATCCCTCATCGGCGGCGAAGTTGATCTGGGCGATGGGGTCGTCGCCTGCGTGAGCTTTAAACTCGCCGATGCTCGGCGCGTATTTGAGCTTGAATTTTTTGCCCCGGGCGGCCCCGGTGTCCTGCGGCGCCGAAAAGATCGTCCTCGGTCCGGCCAACCCCAGCGCGGCGGCCGCGCCGATCCCGTTTCGAACGAAATTTCTGCGGTTCACGTCCCGAGCACCTCCTTCCTTGGAATAAGTAATGCTTATACCAATAGGGGCAAAAATTCAACTGGAATGTAAGGGGGTCGCGTCACCACTATCCGCTTTCTAGAGCGGAAAGTGTTCGAAATAGGGAGACACAATACCTAAATTCCCATTTATTTGCCCATGGCTTGATTTGTCTTGGGGAAGCGAGAAATAGGGAAACAGGTATTGTGTCTCCAAAGGTATCCGGCGCCACTTATTCCAAGGCCTTTCCGCGCGTCTCAGGAATCCAGATCCACATGACGGCCGCGGCGACAAAGGCGCCCGAGGCCAAGAGGAAGGCCGTCCCAAAACCTTTCTGTTGGGCCAGCGAGCCGATGGCCAGCGGAGCGACGGCCGAGCCGATCCGGCCCAGATTGTATGTCGTGCCTTGCAGAGTGGCCCGGAAGCGGGTCGGATAGAGCTCGGCCGTGAGAGCGCCGAAGCCGGAGAACCCCCCCGTTCCGAAGAAGGCGACGAACGGGCCGAGGATGAACAGGAGCAGCGGATGGCTGAGATGGGCGTAGATGAAAATGAAGACCGCGGCCGCCGTGAAATAGATGATATAGGTCTTTTTCCGGCCGATGATATCGCTGAAATAACCGAAGGTCAGGTAGCCGATCCACATCCCGAACTGCATGAAGAAGATGATGGACGAGGTGAGCCAAGGACTCAGCCCGATCCCGCCCTGGTTTTGGGCCAGGGAGAAGTAGCCGGGGATCCAGGTATTGAAACCCCACCAGCCGAACAACAAGAATCCGTTCATCAGCGTCACGGCGACGGTGATGCCCAGAAGACGGCCGCGGATGACGGCGCCGATGGGCGTTCTTGCCTTACCGACGGCCTGGGCTTTATGCGCGCGCCAGAGGGCCGGCTCTTCGACTTTCCTCTGGACCCAGAAGATCAATAGAGCCGGCAGGACGCCGACGAAAAAGACCGCCCGCCAGCCGGCCAGGGGATAGACGATCGCCGTGACGAGCGCGGCGGCCGCGTAGCCGACGGCCCAGAAGCTCTGGACGAAGCCCATGGCTTTGCCGCGGTGCTCGTCGGGCCAGGTCTCGGTGACGAGCGCGGCGCCGCTCGTCCACTCGCCGCCCATGCCCAGCCCCAGAAAAATGCGAAAGACGGCGAGCATCGGCACCGACCGGGCCAGTCCGCACGCGGCGGTAAATACGGAATAGATCAGGACGCTGGCCCGGAGGGCCCAGGTCCGGCCCCGCCTGTCGGCCAGCACGCCGAAGACGACGCCGCCGCCCGCCGCGGCGAGGAGCGTCAGCGAGCTCATCAGGCCAGCCGTGCCTTTGCTCATGCCGAGGTCCTTCATCATGTGGGCCAGGACCAGGGCGTAGAGCATGACGTCGAAGGCGTCGAGCATCCAGCCGAGGGAAGCGGCTATGAGCGCCCGCCGCGCCGCCGGCGGGGCGTCTTTCATCCAGCCGAAAAGGGGCGCGTTTATTTCTTTTCCTCCTGCGGGGTCAATTTGTTATATTCGACCAGGGCCTTGAGATACCAGTCCGGGAATGGGAGGGGGTTGCGCTTCCGCGTCTTGGCGTCGTACATCCAGAGATGATTAAATTTGACGAGCAGTTGGTTCCCCAGGTCCCACCAGGCGTTGATGACGAGATTGGCGTTGTTGAGGCAATAATCGGTCAAGTACTGCCGCGCCTTGACCGGATCTTTCTGATACAGGTCGGCCGCGTATTTGTCGATGTCCGGGGTCCTGTCGATCGCGGACTTCTCCCATTTCTTCTGAGCCTCCCTCACGTCCTGAATGGCCAGTGAATAGAGGACCTGGGTGTGGAAATCGACGGTGTCGAAAGCCCAGCGGGCGGAATCGCGGCTGAACTCCCAGTGGTCGCCGATCTGGAAGGAACGGGGGATCTCGGTGATCCCGGCGTAGAGGGGCATGAAACAGGACGTGTCCTGCGCGCCGAAGGCGAGCCAGACGATGCCTCCGACCGGATCGGGCAGCCAGCTGCGCGCCTGGGTGACCGTGACGTACTCGGCGCGGTTGACGCCGATGACGCGCGACGTGTTGTAGGTCTTGCCGTCGAGCTTGAAGCCGTAGGGCAGGAAGTTCGGGTTGGAAAAGGCGCCGCCCTGCAGACCGCGGGCCGGGTCGAAGATCGTCCCCTCGCATTTATCGCGGGTCATTTGCATAATGTCGTAAGCCGAGAACTTCTTGTCCGCCTTGACCGAAAAGGGGAGGTCCATGTTCATCGTTTCGGGGCCGAAGTTCTTCGACGGGGCGACGAGATTGAAGAACCGCCACAGCCGGACGCGCGAACCGTTCGTCCCGGCGGCGCTGACCTCGTTCGGCGAATATGCCCGCTTCCAATTGAAGGGCTTGCCGCTCTTCGGGTCGTAGAGCTTCTGCTCGACCGCGAAAGAGACGACGTTAGGCGAGGCCATGAAAAAGTCCTTGTCGGCCAGGTTGATCTCGCCGATCCGCGACTCGTTGGGGCAGACGCTGACGTGATCGTCGGGGACCCTCTGGGCGCACCAGACCGCGCCGGGCTTGCCGCTCTGCGGCGTCCACAGCGGGCCGGCGGGCATGATCTCGAAGACCCAGACCTCTTGGGAGTCGGCGACGGCCAGCATCTCGCCGGTGTCGGTGAAGCCGTAGCCGTATTTCTCGCCCAGCTCGCCCATGGTCCGGATCGCTTCGCGCGCCGTCTTGGCCCGCTCCATGGCGACGAGCGTCAGCATGGTGATGTCGAACTTGGGAGTCGGCGTCTGGTTCTCCATCTTTTTCTGGGCGCCGATCGTGGACTCGCCGATGGAGACCTGGTTGTCGTTCATGTAGCCGAAGTCTCCGTGGACGTAGCCGTAAGTGTGCGGCACCTCGGGGATCTCGAGGCCGGTGAACTGGTTCTTGATGATCTCCCATTTCAAACCGATGCTCGGCGGAAACGCGCCGAACTGGTCGATGTGGTAGATCCGGCGCTTGTCCTCCGGCTTGTGGTCGGCGGCCGGAATGTAGCGGAACGTCCAGTCGCAGACGCCGCAGTCGCAGGTGTGGGTCGTCATGACCGAGCCGTCGGTCGAGGCGTTCTTGCCGACCATGATGACCGTGCAGGCTTCCCGGTAGAGCTCGTCCGCCGCGCATGTCTCGCACGGTTGAGGCCGGGTCTGCGGCCCGCCGCTGAACACGGACGCGCCGATGAACAGAACGGACACGATCAAGAACGAGAACAGAATGAGACGTTTTTTCATGTTTCTCCCTCCAGGAAAAATACGAAGAAAATTACTTTATCAAAGGGCACGGGGGAGGTCAACGTCCGGCGTGCCTGCCGCGGACGTTTCGTTTGACTTTGTTTCTCCTTATTTTGTATTATTCCATTCTTATATATTCATTCGATGAATGCTTATATGCTAAGGCCCTAGCGAAAGAGGTGAAAATGGCCAGTAAGCTTTTCCGAAGAAAACCCCTCCACGTGCTTCTCGAAGAGCTCCATGGCGAGAACAGGCTCCGCCGAATCCTGGGACCCGTGACGCTCACGAGCCTCGGCGTCGGCGCCATCATCGGCACCGGCATTTTTGTTCTGACCGGCGTCACGGCCCACGATAAGGCCGGCCCGGCGCTGATATTGTCATTCGTCGTGGCCGGCATCACCTGTCTTTTCGCGGCTTTCTGCTACGCCGAGTTCGCTTCCATGGTCCCCGTGGCCGGATCCGCTTACACCTACGCCTACGCCACGCTGGGCGAGCTGTTCGCCTGGATCATCGGCTGGGACTTGATCTTGGAATACGCCGTGGCCTCGGCCACCGTCGCCCATGGCTGGTCGCATTATTTTCAGGATTTCATAAGCATCTTTAAGCTCTATATCCCCAAGGTCATCGGCTGGGCGCCGTTTAAACTCGATACGGCCACCGGCAAGATCAGCGCCAGCGGAAGCTGGATCGACTTGCCGGCGATCGTCATCACGGCCATCGTGACGGTGATTCTCGTCAGAGGGATCCGCGGAACCGCAAGGTTCAACGCCGCGATGGTCATCCTCAAGCTGATCATCGTGGTCTTCGTCATCGTGGTCGGCGCCTTCTACGTCAACCCCAAGAACTGGACGCCCTTCGCCCCGTACGGAATGGCGGGGATCAGCTTCTTCGGTAAGACCATATTCGGAAAATCCATGGGAGGGGTTCCGGTCGGAATGTTGGCCGGCGCGGCGATCAGCTTCTTCGCCTACATCGGATTCGACTCGATCTCGACGCACGCCGAAGAGGCCAAGAGGCCGCACAAGGACGTTCCGATCGCCATCATCAGCTCGCTCGTCATCTGCACGGTCCTTTATATTCTGGTCGCCGCGGTCCTGACGGGCATGGTCCCTTACGACCAGATCGACAAGAACGCGCCCATCTCCCAGGCCTTTAAGCAGGTCGGCCTCGGCTGGGCCCAGTTTCTGGTCGCGCTCGGAGCTTTGGCCGGGATCACTTCGGTGCTCGTGGTCATGATGCTGAGCATGCCCCGCGTTTTGCTGGCCATCGCGCGCGACGGCCTTCTTCCTCCGAAGTTCTTCGGCGCCGTGCATGAAAAGTTCCGCACCCCTTGGAAATCGACGATCCTGGTGGGATTTTTTGTCGCGGTCTTGTCCGCCCTGCTGCCGCTCGAATTATTGGCCGAGCTGGTCAACATCGGGACCTTGTTCGCCTTCGTCGTCGTCTGCGGCGCTGTTTTGATCATGCGCAAAACGCATCCGGAGGCCGAGAGGCCATTTCGCGTGCCTCTATTCCCGGTGATACCCATTTTGGGTGTCGTTTTCTGTCTGGTGCTGATGTTCTCACTGCCTCCGGAAAACTGGCTGCGCCTCTTCGTCTGGCTGTTCATCGGCCTGATAGTCTATTTTTTTTACGGGCGGAAGCACAGCATCATGGAAAAAATGAAAGGGACGGAAGAGGCCAAAGACACCTCTGCCGCGAAATAAAAACTGACATTCATTTTAGACTGCATGTCGTCATTTGACTTGCCAATCCGCGTTCTGATATTTTAGGCCGGCATGAGCGCGCAGAAAAGGAACCGGCTGACCCTCTACATCTTCATCGGTATGGGCCTCGGCCTGCTCATCGGCGCGCTCTTCCCGCAGGCCGGAGCGCAGCTCCGGCCGCTGAGCCTGATCTTCATCCGTCTGATCAAAACCATCATCGCCCCCCTCATCTTCGCCACGATCGTCGTCGGCATCGCCGGCCACAGCGACCTGAAGGCCGTCGGACGGATGGGTTTCAAGGCCCTCGTCTATTTCGAGATCGTCACCACCCTGGCCCTGTTCATCGGTCTCGCCTTCGTCAACGTCGTCAGGCCCGGGATTGGCGTCGCGCTCAAGGGCGGCGACATCAGCGCCATCGCGGCCAAGCCGCAGAAATTCGCCGACGTTTTGATCCATATTTTCCCTCAAAGCTTTTTTCAGGCAGCGGCCGAGGGCGATGTCCTGCAGGTCGTCGTTTTCAGCATCATCTTCGCTTTCGCCCTGAGCATGGTCCACGGCAAGAAAAAGGCCATCCTCGACGTCTGCGAGTCCCTGTCCGAGACCATGTTCAAGTTCACCGGGATCGTCATGAAATGCGCGCCGATCGGCGTCGGCGCGGCCATTGCGGTCGCCGTGGGCAGCAAAGGGCTTTCGGTCCTGGTCAACCTGGGAATGCTGATATTGACGTTTTACGCTTGCGCGATCTTCTTCGTCCTGGTCATTTTTATTCCGGTCATGTTGATATTCAAGGTGCCCATCAAACGATTCTTCCAGGCGGTCAAAGAACCGGCCCTGATCGCTTTCTCCACGACCAGCTCCGAGGCGGCGCTTCCCAAAGCCATGCAGGCGATGGAGGGGATGGGCGTTCCCCGCGAAATCGTGGCGTTCATTTTGCCCACGGGATACAGCTTCAATTTGGACGGAACGTCGCTCTATCTCTCGATGGCCTCGGTCTTCGTCGCCCAGGCGGCGGGCGTCCATATGACATTCGGGCAGCAGTTCGTCATGGTCTTTACCCTGATGCTGACGAGCAAGGGAGTGGCCGGGGTACCTCGGGCTGCGCTTGTCATCCTGGCCGGGACGCTGGCCCAATTCAACCTGCCGCTCGAGGGAATCGCCATCCTTCTCGGGATCGACGAGCTCGTGGATATGGTCCGGACGACGATCAACGTCGTCGGCAACTGCCTGGCCTCGGTCGTCATCGCCCGCTGGGAAGGGAAGTTCATCGACGACCCGCCTCCGCTGGCTGAGGCGTAAGTCTTCCTCCTTCCTGGGCCTCCTCTTATTGGGTACATGTACTAGAACTCTCTTGACTTCGGTACGGGCACCTTTTTCTTGGTATGCGGTCCGTGTCCCCGTCTTTTAAGCGAGGACCTCGAATCCCTGCGCTTTAAAGTCGGAATCGAAGACGAAAGCCGTCCTAATCCCTGCGGCGCGCATGACCTCGAAACTGGCGCAGTCCACGAGACTGAGGGAACGGCGGGACGCGGCCAGAAGCGCGCTGACGGCGGATCTATGGGTCTGTTCCTCGATCCAGAGGACATTCAGGAGCGGGACAAAATCCTCTTCAAAGGTCCGAACGGCCTCAAGTCCCAGTCTGTGCTGAAGCAGGGCGGAAATCTCGACCAGAACATAGTTATGAGAAAGGAGGACATCGCCGGTCGTGATGATCCTCTGCCAGATTCGATCGGCCGCGGAATGGTTCCTGTCTCTTTTATCCAAAACCGCGAAGAAGGCCGAGGTGTCGATAAAGATATTCATGTGGATGCAACTTTCTTGTGGGAGCGGGCGGGCCGGTCCTTGGCCTCATTCGATTTTCGCTCTGAAGAAGGGAGATGGTCGCCAAAAGCTTCGGCGAGATACTTATCGTGTTCCACTGAAATATCCGTGACGCCCGAATCGAATCGCCCTGAC
The DNA here is from genome assembly GCA_030691735.1 of Candidatus Aminicenantota bacterium. Taxonomy (GTDB): domain Bacteria; phylum Acidobacteriota; class Aminicenantia; order Aminicenantales; family UBA4085; genus JAPKZI01. Next base: position 5,543 of record JAUYDS010000111.1, on the reverse strand, counting down.
GCCGCGATCGCCCGGCGGCGCTGGTCTTCTCTATTCGTCAGGCCGCCCGATAAAAGCGCCGAGTCGACGGCCCGGCGGATCCATTCCGCCATGGATAGGCCCCGAGAAGCGGCGACGGCCTTGAGCCGCTCGGCTTGTCGTTCGTCGAGCTGGATCTGGGTCCTCACGAGTCGTCCTTTTGAATGCTCCTTTGAATAAGACGCTCGTGGGGGTCGGATCGCGTCATTTTTTGAATTGGTCATAAGATATTTCCTTTTTACGAGAGTCGATCTCGCCGCAAGACAATTATACATTATGATTACGTATATTACAATATGATGTCATTTTTAAAATCAATCTAACCTAAATAAATAAAATAAGATATCGGACTAGTCACCAATAATTTTTGACCCTTATGCTCAGGATGACATGGATTCGCGTAGGCGGATGAGATCCCTCGAAAGACTCGGGACGACCCAAAGGGTCGGATTGCCACGTCGCTTCGCTCCTCGCATGACACAAATTCGCGCAGGAGAAGGAGATCCTTCGCTGCGCTCAGGATGACGGCATTAGAGAAAAAAGGGAACATGTCCCCCACCTTTTATCCGTCTTGCAATTGCCCCCTCATTCGATATAATCTTTAGTTTCTGAGGAAATTTCCATCGGGGATTTATCATGAAATTCATTCTGCCTAAAGAACCGGCTTTCTTCGAGCACTTTAAAAAAATGTCGGGCTGCCTGAACGAAATCACGGCGGTCTTTCAGGAGTTCGCCGCCAAGTTCCGGGATTTCGATCATTATTGGCACAAATCCAAAGAGATCGAGCACAAAGCGGACGTCATTACCCATGACATCATCAGCCTGCTGAACAAGAGCTTCATCACCCCCTTCGACCGCGAGGACATCTACCAGCTCATCCACGAGTATGACGACATCATCGATCTCCTCGAGAACACGATCCACAACATTTATCTTTACGAGGTTCCGGACAAGCGGGCCTTCGTCGACGATTTCTCCGCCCTCATCGGCAAAGCGGCAAAAGCCCTGATAATCCTTCTTCAGGAACTTTTCGAGAAAAAAAAATATACGGAATCGATCTGGAAACTCATCCGCGAGATCCACGATCTCGAGGATGAAGGCGATCTCATCTATCACCGCGAGCTCCGCAGCCTCCTCAACGGTGAGAAAGACCCGATCCTGATCATCAAATGGAAGGACATCCTGGTGACGCTCGAGCGGATCATGGACGTCTACCAGAACATCAGCAACACCGTCGAAGGCATCATCGTCAAAAGCAGCTGAGCATGGCCGGCTGGAGCTTCGCCTTCATCATCGTCATCATCGGACTTGCCCTTTTTTTTGATTTCATCAACGGTATGAACGATGCCGCGAATTCCGTGGCGACCATCGTTGCGACACGGGTCCTTTCGCCTCGCTGGGCGGTTGTTTGGGCGGCTTTTTTCAATTTTGTCGCGGCCTTTTTCTTCGGAGTCCATGTGGCGACGACCATCGGGAAAGGGATTGTCGAGACCGCGGTCGTGACACCTCCGCTAATTCTGTCGACGCTCCTGGGGGCCATTGTTTGGTCCTATTTCTGCACCCATATGGGATTTCCAATCAGCGTATCCCACTCTTTGGTCGGCGGATTGGTCGGGTCTGCCTTGGTTAAAAGCGGTTTCAGGTCGTTGCTCGTTCCCGGGCTCCTTAAGGTCTTTCTGTTCATTTTTTTGGCGCCTCTCATGGGTCTGGTTCTGGGATACATCATCATGATCGTCCTCTACTGGATCGCCCGGAAAAAACCGGTGAGAACGGTCGACCGCTGGTTTCGAAAACTTCAACTCCTCTCGGCCGCTCTTTATAGCCTCGGGCACGGGACTAACGACGCCCAGAAAACCATGGGCATCATCGCCTTGCTTCTTTTCAGCACGGGTCGTCTGGGTCCGACGTTTCATGTGCCTCTCTGGATCATTCTGAGCTGCCATTTCGCCATCGCCATGGGAACATTGATGGGCGGTTGGCGGGTGATCGAGACGCTCGGCATGAAGATGACGAAGCTTAAGCCGATTCACGGATTCGGTGCCGAGACCGCGGCGGCGATCGCCATACTGTTCTCCTCGGTCATCGGCGCGCCCGTTTCCACGACCCACACGATCACCGGATCCATCATCGGCGTCGGAGCGACGACCAAATTCAAATCCATCCGGTGGGGAATGGCCTACCGGATCGTCTGGGCCTGGATTTTCACGATCCCCGGTTCAGCTTTGCTTTCGGTCGTTTTTTGGTGGATTATATCGCTGATCCGTTCGTCGTCCTGAGTTCAGTCGAGGAGGTCCCCAATGGTCCGGCAAATCCTTTTTTGCTCTTGGTTCTCCGCCATTTCAATTTTTATCGGACCTTATCTCTCATCTCAGCCAAGCCCCGCCGTCCGGCCGCCGGCCGTGCCTCTCGTCACCCACGATCCGTATTTCAGCATCTGGTCCATGGCCGACAAGCTGACCGACGAATGGCCGAAACATTGGACGGGCAAGCCGAACGGCATGATGGCCATGGTCATGGTGGATGGGAAGCCGTTCCGGGTCATGGGACCCGAATGGCGCCGCGTCCCGGCCTTGGCCCAGACGGCCGTCCGGGTCTATCCGACGAGGACGGTCTATGCCTTTTCGGGCGCCGGCGTCGAGGTGACGCTGACCTTTCTTTCGCCGCTTTTAGTCAATGATCTGGACATCATGTCCCGGCCGGTGACCTATGTGACTTTCGATGTCCGCTCCGCCGACAACCAGCCTCACGCCGTATCTTTGTATTACGACGCCTGCAGCGAGATCGCCGTCAACAGCTCGGACCAGAAGGTCATCTGGTCGCGCTTCCAGATCGGGAACATCCAGGCCCTTTCCTTCGGATCCAAGGACCAACTGGTGCTCGAAAGAAAAGGCGACGACCTGCGCATCGACTGGGGTTATTTCTATCTCGCGGCGAAAAGCCAACCGGGTCTCGTGAGCGCCTTCGCTACCGACAGGGAAAGCCGGGCCGTATTCATTCAGAACGGCCGGCTTCCCGTGCGCGACGACCTGCGAATGCCCCGGGCCGTGGCTGAAGGATATCCGATGGCGGCTTTCGCCTTTGACCTGGGCCAGATTGGCGACAAACCGGTTTCGCGGTGGCTGATGCTGGCCTACGACGACCAGTTCTCCATCGAATATTTCTACCGGAAGCTGAGGCCTTACTGGCGCAAGGGGGGCTGGGAAGCGGCCGACCTGCTCGAAGCGGCGGCCAAGGATTACGAACCGCTGACGCGGCGCTGCCGGGCGTTCGATGACGACCTGCTCGCCGATATGATAAAAGCGGGCGGCGAAAAATTCGCGGCCTTGGCCGTGCTTGCCTATCGGCAATCGATCGCCGCCCACAAACTGGCCGCCGACATCGACGGAACGCCGCTCTTTTTCCCGAAAGAGAATTTCAGCAACGGCTGTATCTCGACCGTGGACGTCATCTATCCCGAGGCGCCCATGTATCTGCTGATGAACACCGAGCTCGCGCGGGCCCTGATAACGCCGGTGTTCGAATACGCGCGGGGAGCGGAGTGGAAATTTCCGTTCGCGCCGCATGACCTCGGGACCTATCCCAAGGCCAACGGCCAGGTCTACGGGGGAGGGGCGAAGACCGAGGAGAGCCAGATGCCGGTCGAGGAGAGCGGCAATATGCTGTTGATGACGGCGGCGCTGGTCAAGATCGAGAATAAAGCGGATTACGCCGTGAAATATTGGCCGCTCCTCCAGCGCTGGGCGGAATATTTGAAGGACAAAGGGCTCGACCCGGAGAACCAGCTCTGCACCGACGATTTCGCCGGGCACCTGACTCACAACGCCAACTTGTCGATCAAGGCCATCCTGGCCCTTCGGGGATACGCGTATCTGTGCGAGATGACCGGCAAGAAAGCCGAGGCGCAACTCTATAAAAAGACATCTGAGGATTTCGCCAAAAAGTGGGTGACGATGGCCGACGACGGCGACCATTACCGGTTGGCCTTCGACAAACCCGGCACGTGGAGCCAGAAATATAACCTGGTCTGGGACAAAATATTGGGGTTTAATTTGTTCGCGCCCGAAGTGGCCCGTAAGGAGATGGTCTTCTACAAGAAGAGCCAGCTCGCCTTCGGCCTGCCGCTGGACAACCGGAAAACCTATACGAAACTCGACTGGGTCCTATGGACGGCGACGCTGGCCGAAACGGCCGGCGATTTCGCGGCGCTCATCGACCCGGTCTTCGAATGGCTCAACAAGACGCCGACCCGGGTCCCGCTCACGGATTGGTACTGGACCGATTCGGGCAAGCAGACGGGATTCCAGGCGCGGCCGGTCGTCGGCGGCGTACTGATCAAGATGTTAGCCGACCCGGCGCTGGTGAAGAAGTGGGCGAAGAATAGCGGTAAGCCGCAATTATAATCCCCCCTCACCCCCCTTTAGAAAAGGGGGGGATATCTTCCTCCCTTTGCTAAAGGGAGGTGTGGAGGGATTATGTTCCTCCCTTTAGGGAGGCTTGGAGGGATTATGATTAGTAAGCGACTTACGACTATGTTCCTCCCTTTGCTAAAGGGAGGTTGGGAGGGATTATGATCCGGCGACGAGAGGAGAAACGATGAAAAATTCAACGTGGATTCTAGTCATTGCGCTGGCCGTCATGGCCGGCTGCGCGAAAACTGACAAAGAGGAGGCGAAAGGAATCATGTTCAAGGACGATGTCGCCTTTTTAAAACAGCACACCCAGGTCGTCGTGCTGTCCGATGAGAGCGGGCAGGCCCGGGTGGCCGTCAATCCGGACCTCCAGGGCCGGGTCATGACGAGCACGGCCGGCGGCGAGGGCGGGACGAGCTTCGGCTGGATCAATAGAGAACTGCTCGCTTCGAAGCAGAACAACGTCCACATGAACGCCTTCGGCGGAGAGGACCGCTTCTGGCTCGGCCCCGAGGGCGGGCAGTTCTCGATCTTCTTCAAGAAGGACGCGGCGTTCAACCTGGACTATTGGTTCACGCCGCCGGCGATCAACGAGGGCGGCTATGACGTCGCCGTTCAGGACAAGGGCCGCATCCTCTTCAAGAAAGCGATCCACCTGGTGAATTATTTCGGAACGGGATTCGCCCTGGAGTTGAACCGCGAAGTCCGGCTCATGTCGCTGAAGCAGGTCCTCGCCCTCGGCATCGCCGTTCCTCCCGCCGTGAAGACCGTCGCCTATCAGTCCGACAACAAGATCACGAACACCGGCTTCAAGGCCTGGACGAAGGAGACCGGCCTCCTCTCGATCTGGATCCTGGGGATGTTCAACCCCTCGCCCGAAACGACCATCGTCGTCCCCTTCAAGGCCGGTCCCGAAGCAGACCTCGGCCCGATCGTCAACGATACGTATTTCGGCAAGGTCCCGGCGGACCGCCTTGTCGTCAGGGACGGCGTCCTTTTCTTCAGCGGCGACGGCAGATACCGGAGCAAGATCGGCATCTCGCCGAAGCGGGTCAAGCCGTTCGCCGGAAGCTACGACGCGGCGAGCCGCGTGCTGACCATCATTCATCTGACGAT
>JAUYDS010000048.1 GCA_030691735.1 Candidatus Aminicenantota bacterium | reverse complement strand
TGGGGATTGATCGCCGCTCTCTTATTCGTGGCCATCGCGGCCGGATTGGTCTTTATTTTTCTCAGAAAAGAAAAACCGTCTTCTCCGCCGGCAAGCAAAAGACTCGTCGTACTGCCGTTTGAAAATCAGGGGGCGCTTGAGGATGAATATTTTGCCGACGGCATGACGGATGAGATCACCGCCCGGCTCAGCAGTATCAGCCGGCTGGAGGTCATCGCCCGAACGAGCGCCTATCAGTACAAAAAAACCAGCAAAACCCCTCAGAAAATTGGTGACGAATTGAGCGTCGGCTATATCCTCTATGGCACCGTGCGCTGGCAAAAGCAGCCCGGTGGAGCGAGCAAAGTGCGGGTGACGCCGTCCCTGGTCAGGATCTCAGACGCCACGCAAATATGGGCGAATCCGTATGACGAAACGATTGCGGAAGTGTTTCAAGTTCAGGCGGATATTGCCAAGCGCGTGGCGGAAGCCCTCAATGTCGCACTTCTTGAGCCTGAACAAAAAGTGCTGGAGGCCAAACTCACGAACAACCCGGAGGCCTACGACTATTACCTCCGCGGCATGGATTCTTTCCGCCTGGGCGCTGATAACAGGAAAAACCTTACCTCATCCATTGAAATGTTGGAAAAAGCCGTTAAGCTGGATCCCAGCTTTGCTCAAGCGTACGCAGGGCTCGCCAGAGCTCATGCTACGATGTATTGGTTTCATTTGGACCATACAGAAGAACGCTCGACAAGATCTAAGGAGGCCGCGGACAAGGCGCTCCAACTTGGTCCTAACATACCTGAGGCTCACCTTGCCCTCGGGTTTTACTATTATTCCTGTAAATTGGACTATGAGCATTCCCTTGAACATCTATCTTTTGCCCTTAGAAAACAGCCAAGAAACAGCGAGATTTTAGAATATATTGCTTATGTCAAGCGTCGACAGGGAAAATTGGATGAAAATCTTTCGAACCTGAATAAGGCTTTAGAAATTAATCCTCGCGATGTCAATATTATTCGTAATCTGGGCAATACATATTTTCTCAGCCGCAATTATATTGAGGGAGAGCGTCTTTACAAGCGGGCTATCTCGATCTTTCCAGATTACATCTCGCCTTATATCGCTCCGTTTGTTTCGATTGGTTTCTTATATCTTTCCTGGGAGGGCAATACCAAAAAGGCCAGAGAAATCCTCGAAGAAGCCACCCAGAGAATCGTTTCACCCGACGATAAAAATGGCGCTCATTTCCTCCGAGTCATTGTTGACATCTATGACAAAGAGTATCAAAGCGCTTTGAAGCATATCTCCTTGATGCCGCTGGAAGCGTTGGATAATCAATTCCATTTTGTACCAAAGAGCCAACTCTATGCTCAAATCTATGGGCTCATGGGCGAAAAAGAAAAGGAAAAAGAATATTACGGTTCCGCGCGTCTCTTTCTTGAAAATAAAGCCAAGGAACAGCCGGATGATTCTCGATTCCACAGCGCCCTGGGAATCGCTTATGCCGGCCTTGGTCTCAAGGAGAAGGCCGTTCAGGAAGCCATAAGAGCCACAGAGCTTCTTCCCATATCTAAAGAATTCTTCAGAGGGCCCTATCGCGTCAAAGACCTGGCCCGCGTCTATGTCATGGTCGGAGAATATGACAAGGCCCTTGATAAGATTGAATATCTTCTCTCCATCCCTGGAGAGCTGTCCGTTCCCTTGCTTAAAATCGACCCGGTCTGGGCTCCTCTGCGCAACCACCCCCGTTTCCAGAAACTTATAAATAAGTAGCCCTGGGCATTCCAGCCATTACCTTTCACTCAGCGGGCGGTTCTGCGTTTCTCTAAAGCCGAGGCATAGGCGAAGCCATAAAAATAACTTCGCCAGCTTTTCTCCGTCGAATGGAACTCGTTATCGCCGAGAAAAAAATCCAGAAGAGCTTCTCGCAGGCGGGTGATTTCTTTGAGCCGTCGCCGATGCCGGGGATCGGCGATCGTCAGGCTCAGAAGCTCCAGCGCCCGGGCGAAGGCCAGGCGGCTGTATTCGGAATGGTTCTTGTTGCGCCAATTGAGGGCTCGTTCGACTTCGCTCCCGATATTGGCCAGTTGTTCCATAAGGGAAAACGTCTGCCAGCGCCCGGCCGCGAGTGATGGATGCTGAACGGCCGTCATTTCACCAACGCCTCAACGATGGTAACGATCTTTTCTCGAATGGTGTGGTCATCGACGCCGCGAGAGAGATTCCCTTGCGAGGGGCGGATGTTGATGACGGAATCAAATTCGACCCGATCAGGCCCCTCCATCTCCGGATAGAGATTGATTCCCCAGAGGTTTTCCTGACGGGATCCGTTCTCCAAGAGGAGCGCTTCTTCGTCCGCGTGGAGTTCTCCGTTGAGGGCCATGATTTTCCGCTCCACATCTACGACGGCTTTGACAAGATTCCCGAAGCGGCTCTCGGCCATGACCTTTAGGTCCGGCAAGGATATCGGGGCGTCGATGATTTTCATGAGCTTTTTATATCACAGATCGTTTCAGATTAAAAAGCCGCCGCAGGCTTGCCCATGCCTTTGTTATTCATTTCTTCCGGTTTAAGCCGCCGGGGAGTTTCAGCTTATCGATCCGTCGAGTCATTCGACGAATTCCTTGAGAACGTCCGAGGCTTTTTCGAGATTTAGCCAGGCCGGGCGCGAACGGGTTGTCATCGAAACGGCCCAGAATCAAGAACATTCATAGGATTTATTCCGATTCTTTAATACGGTCATGAAGCCGAGCTGAACGCCGGGCGGTCTCAGGGCGAAAGCCGGCGGGCGAGCTTCCCTGCTACAAATCCGTTCGATCGATAGTTATTAACAATGCGTACGAAATAGCGTACGATATCCGCGGAGGCAACCATGACCGTTCTTAAAGCCAGCGCGGCGAGGGCCAAACTCTACCGTCTCATCGACGAAACGGCTCAATCCCATGAGCCCGTGCTCATCTCCGGCAAGCGCCGCAACGCCGTTCTCCTGTCCGAGGAGGATTGGCGGTCCGTTCAGGAGACGCTCTATCTTCTCTCGATCCCCGGCATGCGCGAATCGATCATTGAAGGATTGAAGACCCCTGTTTCCAAATGCGCCAAGAAGCTCGCCTGGTGAGATGGACACTCGTCTATACGCGCCAAGCGCTTAAGGACGCCAAGAAGCTGGCGGCGCCCGGCCTCAAGGATAAAGCGCTCGATCTGCTCGACATCCCCGAACGCGATCCTTTTCAAAGCCCTCCGCCCTTTGAGAAACTCGTCGGGGACCTGTCCGGCGCTTTATCGAGGCGGATCAACGTGCAGCATCGTCTCGTCTATCAAGTGCTCGAAAAAGAAAGGGTCGTGAAGATCATCCGGCTCTGGACCCATTATGAGTGACCGCAATCCCTCCCCCTATGACGCCCCCGAACTCTACGACCTCCTCTTCGATTCGCTCGACTTCGACATTCCCTATTGGCTCGAAGTCGCCCGGGCCGCGAAGGGCCCGCTGCTCGAGGTCGCCTGCGGAACGGGCCGCGTCCTCCTTCCGCTCCTCAGAGCGGGTTTTGATATTGACGGGTTCGATTCGAGCCCGGCGATGGTCGCCCGCCTCCGGGAAAAGGCCCGAACGGGCGGCCTGACCGTCCGGGCCGAGGTGGCAGACATGCGGGACTTCTCGATGGGGCGCCGCTACGCGCGTCTCATCTGCGCCTTCAACGGGTTCGCCCACTGCGACACGACCGAGGACCAGATCCGCGTCCTGAAGCGTTCCCGCGAGCATCTGAAGCCGGGAGGGGCGCTCGTCATCCACATGTCCTATCCGGGACCGGGCTATTGGTCCGAACCGGAAGGCGCGCCCGTCCTCGAGGAGGAAGCCGAGAAGCCCGGCGGGGGCAAGATCCAGATCTGGGATAACCGGAAAAAGGACGTCGTCGGCCAACGACAGGATTCCGAGCTCGAGATTTGGGAGCTATGCGGGCCGGACCGCCCGAAAACCGTCCATAAGTTCTCGACGTCCCAGCGTTGGGTTTACCGGTTCGAGCTGGAGCTTCTCTTCCGGGCCGCGGGATTCGCGCGCTGGGAAATCCTCGGCGGCTTCGACGGACGCCCCTTGAAGGCGGCCGATGACCAGATGATCGCTTGGGCCTTTAAATCCTGAGAAGCGGTTGGCCATACGCCGGGAAGGCCGTTATCGGAAGATGGGAGACACAATACCTGATTCCTAATTCCTGACGGCGCCGGTACCGGCAGAAATAGGGAATCAGGTATTGTGTCTCCAATTAATTCAGAACAATGATCTCGGAAGCAGGGGACTGAGGCCGATGAGAATCCGATAATCGGAGAGGCCGCACTGCGCGGCTAAAACATCCGCCGTCAATCCCGACGGCGAATTGACTTTTCCGCCCTGCCTCAATCTCACAGCTCATCGGCAATAATGAGAATATTGCGATCCGCCTTGCGTCCCTCTTTTGAAGGAAAAGCTTGACCTGGCGAAAGAAATAGTATAGATGTATAGTATATACATCCGGAATCCTCCAATGAAGACCGCCAAACTCTTCCGCAACGGGCAAAGCCAAGCGGTGCGCCTGCCCAAGGAATTCCGTTTCGAGGGCGATTTCGTCTACGTTAAGAAGTCCGGCCATGCCGTCGTCCTGCTTCCGGCAAAGGGGATCTGGTCGTCGCTCGTCGAGAGCCTGGACGAATTCTCGGACGATTTCATGGCCGACCGGAACCAGCCCAAAACCCAAAAGCGCGAGGCTCTCTGATGCGCTACATGCTCGATACGGACTCCTGCATCGCCCTCATCAAGAGGAAGTCCGGCACTCTCCTGCGCCGACTGACCACCCTCGGCCCCGGCGAGGCAGGCATCTCCGCGATCACGCTGGCCGAGCTGCGCTATGGCGTGGCCAAAAGCGCGCAAAGCGAAAAGAACCGTCTCGCGCTGGATGAATTTCTGCTTCCCCTGGAGGTCGCCGATTTCGACGGGCCGGCCGCCGAAAGCTATGGCCTGGTCCGGGCCGCGCTCGAGAAGGCCGGGACGCAGATCGGCCCCCTCGACACACAGATCGGCGCGCATGCTCTCAGCCTGGGAGCCGTTTTGGTGTCCCACAACTCGCGCGAATTCCGCAGGATTTCCGGCCTCGCCGTCGAGGACTGGCTGGCTTGATTCAAAATGCGGCGGTCAGATGAAGGTCAAGGCCTTAAGGCAGTTTGACTCTTCCTCCCTTCCTTGTTATTCTTTTGCCACGCCTTAAAGGGAATCAGCCATGACCGTCAAATGCCCGAAATGCCAGGCTGGTAATCCTAAGACAGAACAGTTCTGCGCGGATTGCGGGACACAGCTCTCGCCTGCCAAAGACATCCGTCCCCAGGTCACGGAAACCATTCAAACATCCGCCCGCGAGCTGACCACGGGCGCAACATTTGATGAAACCCAAGGGCTAGATTCTATGAGGCCGGCGCGGTGAGGATCGGATGCCGAACAAGAAATCACGGAACATCAGGTATGAAATCGCGGACGATATCCAAGCCCGGTTCGCGGATATCGTTCGGACATTGGGCCTCCATCACATCGATCTGGATAAGGTCGTTTGCGTCAGAAGCTTCGGCTCTTCGGCGAGACGGGTCATTGCCCGCTGTCACGGGATGAGTAAAGTCCTGCAGATCGCGATGCGGATCAAAGCCTTTTATGTCATGGAGTTCATCTCCGAACGCTTCGATAACCTCAGTGATAACGACCAGACGGAAACGATCATCCACGAGTTGATGCATATCCCAAAGAACTTCGGGGGAGGCTTCCGGTACCACGACCATGTCACGGTCAAGAACGTGAAAGGGATGGTCGAAAAGTATCACGGCGCGAAGCGGTAGAGAGTCCCACGTTACGGAATTTTTAAATTAATACACAGACACATACGAATTCTCCGGAATTCGGTATGTGTCTGTGTATTATTCTTGGGACGGCCGGCCGCCCTCTTCCTTCGGATCATAACTTCGAGCGAGGGGAAAAAACCTCGGTTTTTCCGATCATGCCGGGGATCTTATTCTTCCAGACTTCCTCGAAGGAAACGCCTTTGACGAATGGGTGAAGACCGCCTTACTTTCTTTTAGAAATTGAAGGAGGCGTTCCGTGGCCATGGTGTCGGAGGGAAGCCCGCATCTCGCGGCTTTTGCGCTCCATTAAAAGAAATCGCTGCCGCGGGGTCAGAGATCTCAAAAAAGCCAGTTCGAATTCGATCTCTCGGCCTTCGTTCGCGGTTTTGAGGAGGAGGATTCCTTTCGCTTTATTCGCACGCTTCACCACACCATTATAACACAAGCGGACCACAGTTTTATCAGCTTTCCACGGCGGCCGGGGCGGCGGCAGGGGCCCCAGGCTTTGTCTGGGGATCCGTTTCCGCCGTACTCAGCCGCGTATTTACATCGCGGGTGAGTGCCCCGGGCTTTGCCCGGGGGTCCACTTCCGCCGCGAAGGCTCGTCC
>JAUYDS010000043.1 GCA_030691735.1 Candidatus Aminicenantota bacterium | reverse complement strand
GGACGAGCCTTCGCGGCGGAAGTGGACCCCCGGGCAAAGCCCGGGGCACTCACCCGCGATGTAAATACGCGGCTGAGTACGGCGGAAACGGATCCCCAGACAAAGCCTGGGGCCCCTGCCGCCGCCCCGGCCGCCGTGGACCGGTTTGACCTCATCGGCGGCTTGTGCTAAATTGGATTCAATGCCTCAAGAGTTTCCCGGCAGCACCCAAAAAGAGCTCATCGATCGGAGCAGGCCCCTGTCCTCTAAATACAGGAGCCTGTTCATCGGGAAACGGGGATGGGGAGCGTTCCTGAAATATGAATTTGTCAACCTGTTCCTCTCCTCCGCGCCCGGCGCGTTCGGCCTCTGGATCCGCAGGATCTTTTATCCCCGCTTGCTCAAGAGCGTCGGGAAAGGCGTCGTTTTCGGACGAAACATCACCTTGCGTCATCCCCATAAGATTTCGATCGGCGACAACTCCTTCATCGACGACAACGTCGTGCTCGACGCCAAAGGCGAGGCGAACGAAGGCATCCGCGTCGGGGCCAATGCGTACATCGGACGAAACACCGCCTTGAGCTGCAAGGAAGGCTCGATCTATCTCGACGACTACGTCAACATTTCGGCCAACTGCAGCCTGCTCAGCGAGACCGAGATCCGGATGGGCAAATACTCTTTTCTCGCCGGCGAGTGCTATCTCGTGGCCGGCGGCAATCACAACATCACCGACACGTCCACGCCGATTATGTTCCAGCCGTCGCTGGCCAAGGGCGGGATCAAGATCGGCGAGGACGTCTGGCTCGGGGCGGGGGTCATCGTTCTCGACGGCGTGACGATCGGCCGGGGAAGCGTCGTCGGCGCGGGCGCCGTGGTGGCCGCGCCGCTTCCGGAGTATTCCTACGCCGTCGGAAGCCGCGCCTTGAGGATCCACGACCGGCGGAAATTCGCCGAAACCGAAAAAGCCTGAGATTCCCGGCCGGACTCGAGATCCCGTGCCTTTTCTTTTAAGGAAGGACGGCCGGCGGCGTCAGCGGAGGAGGAGCGCCAAGCGGGTCATTCCATTTTTTTCAGCAAGGCGCGGCCTAAATATTCCCTGGGAACCCCGAAGATCTGTTTGCGCCAGAGGCGGTCGCACCGGCCGCACGTCTTGAGGTCCGCGATATCGCGGCGGACGATCTTCTCCCGAAGGGCGACCATCCTGTCATTGTTCCAGATCTCGGCGAGCGAGGAGTCCTTGACGTTCCCGAGCGGGTAATAGCCGAAGAAGTCCTGAGTGCAGGGCAAGACCTGACCGTCCCAGAAGATGACCAGTGCCTGCCAGAGGAACGTGCAGGGCGCGTACGTCTTTTTCTCGCGGACCGCGCCGACCTCGCCGGCCCAATTGTGCGGCTCCTTGACGAAGATCCGGTCCAGGGGAAGTCCCTTGAATCGCGCCACGAACGTCGCCCGCGATCTCTCCGCGCTCTCGCGCAGGCCGGGCTGGTTGATGAGTTCGATGAGCGTCACGGGCTTTCGAAGGCCGCGTTCCTTTTTGATCTCCAGAAAACGGCGGATGCGGCCGACGGTCTTTTCGAAATCGGCGTTGACCCGGATCCGCTCGTACGTTCCAGCGTCGAAGCCGTCGAAGGAAAAAGCGAACTGGTCCAACCCCGCTTCGATCAAGCGGCGGGACTTGTCCTCGTCCAGCAGCGTTCCGTTCGTGTGGAAGCGCGTGACGAGGCCGGCCTCGTGGGCATATCGGACCATCTCGAAAAAATCCGGATGGAGGAGCGATTCTCCGCGGTGGTGGAGATTGACGTCGAAGGCGAACCGGGAGGCCTCGTCGATGATCTTTTTGAACAGAGCGAGATCCATGGAGCCCTTTTGGGCCTTCTCGAGGTCCTTGTTCGGGCACATGACGCAGCGGAGGTTGCAGACGCTCGTCGGCTCGATCCAGAGCCGGATCGGGAGGTAGGACAGCCGCGTCCGCCGCTTTTTGTAGCTCCGATAAACGGAGGCCAGCCGAAGGTAATATCTCAATCTGTTCATCATGGTCGAGCGCCGCTATTTTAGTCGGAAACGCGGCTCCTGTCCAACCTTCCGCTCGGAGGACGACATGGCCCATCATGACCCTTCATTGAGCTTGATAAAAATGGAGTTGCGTGCTAGGATAGCTATTTTAATGGAGGAGGATTCCGTGCATTTTCTAGCCACACTCGCCGTGCTTTTGCTCCCGCTCGTCGGCTATTCTCTCGGAGTCGTCCTTAAATCGGGGAAAGCCGGGGTGAGAAAACCCATCGTCCTGGACGTCATCCTGGTGATCCTAATGTGGATTGGGATCCTCTATTCCCGGAGCCATGTCCCGTTCAGCAAATGGATCCAGTTCGCCGCCGGGGTGGTCGCGGGCCTGCTCTTGGGACTGGCCGTCACCGCGATCAAAGGATATTCCGAGGCCGAACGCCAGTCCGCTGTCGCGCCCATCCACGAAAAGAAACATTCTGAATTCAAGAGAGGAAAAGCCTTTCGGGAGTTCTCCTCGAAAATCGGCACGTTTCAAAGCCAGATCCTCCTCGGGTTGTTATTCCTGATCGTCTTCGCCCCCGTCGCGCTCGCCGTGAGGTTTTTTTCGGATCCTTTGAAAATCAAAGGCCCGGGCTCGGGCTCTCACTGGTCCCCTAAAACGGAGATCGCCCCGGATCTCGCGCTCTTCAAGAAGCAGTCCTGATGCATATCCTCGGAATTTCTTGTTTCTACCATGACGCGGCCGCGGCGCTCCTCCGGGACGGCGCGTTGATCGCCGCCGCCGAGGAAGAACGGTTCAGCCGGATCAAGCACGATTTCGGCTTCCCGGAGCAGTCCATCAAATATTGCCTGGAAGAGGCCGGGATCACGGTCGGCGATCTGGACTACGTCGTTTTCTACGAAAAGCCCTTCCGCAAGTTCGATCGGATCCTGATGACGGCCTTTCAGAGCTTCCCGCGCTCTTGGCGGATGTTCGGTGAGGCCACGATCAACTGGCTCGGCGACAAGCTCTGGATGAAAAACGTCATCCAGACCAAGCTCGGGATCGCGCCCGAGAAGATCCTGTTCGAGGATCATCATCTTTCCCATGCCGCGAGCGCGTTTTATCCTTCGCCTTTCGAAGAAGCGGCGATCCTGACCCTCGACGGCGTCGGAGAGTGGACGACGGCGGCGATGGGGACGGCCAAGGGCAACGACATCGCCCTGACCGATGAGATCCGGTTCCCCCATTCGCTCGGGCTCCTTTACAGCGCGTTCACGGCCTTCCTCGGGTTCCAGGTCAACGAGGGCGAATACAAGGTCATGGGCATGGCCCCGTACGGAGTGCCCAAGTACATGGACAAGATCTACGACCATCTCATCCGGGTCGCCGACGACGGCTCGTTCCGGATGAACATGGACCATTTCTCCTATCACTACTCGGACGAGAAGACGTTCAACTCCCGATTCGTCGATCTGTTCGGCCCGCCGCGCGATCCCAAGATGCATTTCTTCACCTCCCAGACGCGATTCCCTTCCTATTTCGGCGAAAAGCCGGCCGATTTCGACGAGCAGTGCCGGCTCAACGAGCACTACGCGGACGTCGCGGCGAGCATCCAGAAGGTCACGGAAGAGATCATCCTGAAGCTGGCCCGGGATTTGCACCGGCGGACGGGCCTGACAAAGCTGTGCATGGCCGGAGGCGTGGCCCTCAATTCCGTGGCCAACGGGCGGATCCTCAACGAGACGCCCTTCGAGGACCTCTTCATCCAGCCGGCGGCCGGCGACAGCGGCGGGGCCCTGGGCGCAGCCCTTCATGTCCATCACGCGCTCCTCGGCAAGCCGCGGAACTTCCGGCTCGAACACGCCTACTGGGGCAAGGCCTATTCCGGGAGCGAGATCCAGTCGTTCTTGGACGGCCAAAACATTAAATACGAACGGTTTTCGGACGACGACAAGCTCCTCGACCGCCTGGTCGACGATCTCGTCGGGGGAAAGGTCGTCGGCTGGTATCAGGGCCGCTTCGAATGGGGGCCGAGGGCGCTCGGCAACCGGAGCATCCTGGCCGATCCGAGAAGCGAAATGATGAAGGACACCGTCAATATCAAGATCAAATTCCGCGAGCCCTTCCGGCCCTTCGCCCCGGTCATCCTGGAACAGAACGTGGACGAATTCTTCAAAGGCCGGAACACGGCCCGCCAATATCCCTCCCGCTACATGCTTCTCGTGCTGCCCCTCAAGGAGGACAAGGCGGACCAGGTCGGCGCCGTCAACCACATGGGGACGGGCCGGCTGCAGACGATTCGCGAGGAATGGAACCCGCGCTATTACAAGATCGTCGAGAAATTCGGCCGGGCCACGGGCGTCCCGGTCCTTTTGAATACGTCCTTCAACTTGAGAGGAGAGCCGATCGTCACGACGCCGGCCAACGCATATTCCACGTTCAGCAAAAGCGGCATCGACGTGCTCGTCCTGGAAAATTTCATGATTCGAAAATAGGAGACGGGATCGAGGGCAATATGGGCGCGATCAAGAATTTCTTTTCGAAGCTGGGGATCGTCGGAGAATTGTTCCAATTCCTCTGGCAGAACAAACGCTGGTGGCTGATCCCGGTCATCGTCGTCCTTCTCGTCGTCGGGCTGGCTCTGATCTTTTCCCAGAGTACGGCGCTCGGACCGTTCATTTACAGCCTGTTCTAAGACTTCGGAAGAGCGGCGCCGCGGTAACGGTTTTTTTGACATTTTCCGGGGAATCCTGAATAATGAATTCTGCATGAGGGCTCACTCTCGATATCTTGCCGCAGGCTTGTTCCTGGCGACGGCGATCCTGTTCCCGGGCTGCCGGGCGAAGACGACGCCCCGCAATGTCGTCCTCGTGACGCTGGACACGCTGCGGGCGGATCATGTCGGGGCGATTTCTCCGGGGAAGGCGCTCACGCCGAGCCTCGATTTCCTTGCCGGGCGGGGGACGCTCTACACGAATTGCTACAGCCTGATTCCCATCACCCTGCCCTCTCATGCTTCGCTCTTCCATTCTCTGCCGCCCCATCTTCTTAAAAACTACACCAATGGCCAGATCCTTCATAACGTCCAAGAGTCTCCTTCGCTCGCCCAACTGTTCGAAAAGAACAGTTTCGCCACCGCCGCTTTTGTGTCTCTCGGCGTCGTCCGCGCCGCGTTCGGCCTGAACAAGGGCTTTGGCACGTACGTGGACGATTTCCCCCCGGACCGCTGGTATCTCCATGCCGAGGAAGTCAATCGCCGCGTCTTCCCCTGGCTTGAGTCCCACAAGAACGGCCCTTTCTTTCTCTGGATCCACTACTCCGATCCTCATGAGCCTTACACCCCCCCGGGCGCGCCCGACGACCTGGACATCTATGTCAACGATGCGCATATCGGCGCCTATTGTCTGAGCCGATTAACAATAAACACGGCCGAATTGCCCTTGAAAACGGGGCGCAACGAGATCCGTTTCGAAGTCAAAAACGAGTCCGACGACTCTCCCTATCAGGCGCGTCTCAATATGTTCGAGATCAAAAGTCCGGACGAGTCCGACCTGAAGTTCGAGCCTGGCCGGAACTGGTTCTACCGGAAGGAAGACGGCATCCACTTTTTAAAGCGGACGGCTTCCATCTTCATCTCCAATTCCGGAAAGCCGGCCCGGATGGGGATGACGTTCCGGGGACAACTGATCGTCCCGATCGAAACCACGCTACGGCAAAATTACCGCCGGGAAGTCGAAACCATGGACGCGGAGATCGGAAAGTTGTGGGCCAAGCTCAAAGAGCTCGGCCTCTTCGAGAGCACCGCGATCGTGGCGGTCGGCGACCACGGCGAAGGTCTGGGGGAATACCATACGGAGGGAGGGATCCGCTACGTCGGGCACATCCACTTTCTCCAGGACATCTTTATGAAGGTCCCCCTCATCATTTACAATCCCGCGGCGCCGAGACAAATCCCCGTCCGCGGGGAGGATGTCACTTTGCTTGACGTCGCGCCATCGATCGCGGGCCTCATGGGTTTTAAAAGCCCGGCTCGATATCAGGGACGGGACCTGCGTCGACTGCCGAGGGGCGAGCCTCTGGAAATTTTCGAAGAAACGTACAAACCCGAAGCCGGAAGAGACAAGTTCGCAATACGGGCCTTCCCCTGGCACTTGATTTTCACTCCGGAAAAGCAGCAGGTCGAAGTCTATAACCTGACGAAAGACCCGGACGAGTTCGACAATCTCGTCCGGAAAACGGATCTGCCGCCTGAGGTCGCGGCGCTCAAGCGGAAACTCGAAGCCAAGACGCGGGATCTTCTCAAAACCAAAGTCGCCGTCACGAGGGATAAAAAAGACGAGGACATGCTCCGCTCTTTGGGCTATATCAACAAGAAATGAACTCCCTTTTTTCCATTTTTTCTTTATGATATATTGGCGGCGATGACGATCACCTCGAAGAGAGACGTTTCCCTCGTTATTCCCGTCTATAACGAAGAGAAAAACCTCCCCGTTCTCTATCAAGAGCTCATCGCCGCGGCCGACACGCTCCGCGGCTCTTACGAGATCATCTTCGTCGATGACGGAAGCACGGACGGGTCCTTCCCGGCGCTCCGGGAGATCCAAGCCGGCGACCCGCGGGTCAAAATCATCCGCCTCCGCAAAAATTTCGGGCAGACGGCCGCCCTATCGGCGGGATTCGATCGCGCTCGGGGCGGGATCATCATCACCCTCGACGCCGACCTGCAGAACGACCCGGCCGACGTCCCGCTCCTCGTCGCGAAGATCGAGGAAGGCTACGATATCGTCAGCGGCTGGAGGATCCGGCGCAAGGATAAATTCGTCTCCCGCCGGCTCCCCTCGAAGGTCGCCAACGCGATCATCTCCAAGGTCACGAAGGTCAAGCTCCATGACTACGGCTGCACGCTCAAGGCGTTCCGCAGGGACGTTGTCAAGCACATCAAGCTCTACGGCGAAATGCACCGCTTCATTCCGGCCATCGCCAGCACGATGGGGATCGCGATCGCCGAAGTCCCCGTGAATCACCGCCGCCGCGTCCATGGCAAATCCAAATACAACCTATCGAAGTCGATCCGGGTCGTCCTCGACCTATTGACGGTCAAGTTCCTTTTGAGCTATTCGACGCGACCCCTCCAAATCTTCGGCCTGTTCGGCCTCATCGCCGGCTTCATCGGCGGCATCATGGGCGGCATCCTGTCTTATCAACGCCTGATCCTGAAACAAAGCATCGCCAACCGCCCCCTTCTGCTTCTCTCCGTCCTGCTCATCGTCATCGGCATCCAGTTCATCACGATGGGCTTGCTGGGAGAGATCATGGTCCGAACCTACCATGAGTCCGTGGAAAAACCCATCTATGTCATTCGCGATGTGATCGATTCGGATTCGGACGAAAAGATCTGAGCACGCCTTCCATGAAAATCCTCATGCTCGCCCCCGAGCCATTTTTCCAGCCGCGGGGGACGCCGATCAGCGTCTATTTCAGGATCAAAGCGCTGTCCGATCTCGGCCATCGGACGGCCCTCGTGACCTATCCCCTCGGGGACGACGTCGCATTCAAGGATTTCACGATCCGGCGCGTCGCCAACCTCTTCCGCATCCGGACGATCAAAATCGGGCCGTCCTTGATGAAGCTCCCGCTCGACGGGCTCCTTTTCGCGCGGGCCTTTTGGGAGCTGCTCCAAGGCCGTTATGATCTCATCTTCTCCCACGAGGAAGCGGCCTGGTTCGGCGCCAGCCTCGGAAAAATCTTCCGGACGCCGCACGTCTACGACATGCACTCGAGCCTTCCTCAACAGCTCGATAACTTCGATTTTTCGAAATCCAAGCTGTTGAAGGAAATCTTCCTCAGGCTGGAGAGGTTCGTCCTGAAAAACTCGAAGGCGGTCATCGTCATCTGCCGGGATCTTCTCGAATACGTCCAAAAAAGAGGGTTCGGCGAAAAGGCCGTTCTTCTCGAGAATTTCGTCGATTTCAACGATTTCGAGGAACGGCCGTGGCCCGCGGATGTCATCGAAGAACAAAGGCGCGAGATCGCCCCCGGGGGAGAGAAAATCGTCCTCTACGCCGGAAATTTCGAGCCGTACCAAGGCCTCCCGCTGCTCATCGAGGCGTTCGCCCGGGTCCGATCCCGCGCCGTCCTGTTGATCGTGGGCGGATCGAAGCCCGCGCACGACGAGATGCGGGAAAAGGCGAAGGGTCTCGGCATCGGGGACAAGGTCGTCTTCGTCGAAAAAGTCCCGCCGCAACGGATCCCGCTCTATCTTTTGCTGTGCGACGTTCTCGTTTCACCGCGCGTGTCCGGAACGAACACGCCCTTGAAGATCTATTCATTCCTCAAGTCCGGGAAACCGCTCGTCGCCACCCGCTTGTGGACGCACACCCAGGTCTTAAACGAAAGAATCGCGGTCCTCGCCGCCCCCGAACCCCGGGCTTTCGCCGAAGGGATCTCGTTCGCGCTCGACTCCGAGGAAGCGCAAGCGCGAGCGCGAGAAGCGGGGCGGCTGGCCGGGCGGGAATACACCTATCCGAAATACCTGGAAAAGATCCGGGAGACCTTAAATAAAGCCGCAGGCGGATTTCCGGCGGCGCGAAACTGAACCATGCGCGCTTTCATAACGGGAGCTTCGGGATTCATCGGCGGGCACCTGGCCGCCCGGCTCGTTCGGGACGGATGGCAGGTCCGGGCCCTCGTTCACAAGAGCCGACTATCCGGGCCGGAGAATATCGAATCCGTTTCCGGCGATGTCCGGGATTTCGATCTCCTGAAAAACGCGCTTCAGGGCGTTGATGTGCTTTACCATCTGGCCTCGGCTCTCGGCGCATCGCCCATCGGCAAGCGGGACTTCTTTGAAATCAACGGGGAAGGAACAAGGGCCGTTCTGCGGGCGGCCCGGGAAACCGGCGTCAGGCGAATCCTCCATTTCAGCTCCGCCGGCGTCCTCGGCCATGTGAAAAACGGCGAGGTCGCCGATGAGCGATATCGGCTCGACCCGCGAGACGTTTATGACGCCTCAAAACTCGAAGGCGAAAAAATCGCCCTGGAAGGCGCGGGGAGCGGCCAAAACATCGTCGTCGTTCGCCCGGGTTGGGTTTACGGTCCGGGCGACCGGCGGACGTTCAAGCTCGTTCGCGCCGTCGCCCGCCGCCGGCTCGCTCTCGTATCCGGGGGACAAACGCTCCAGACGCCTGTTTACATCGACGACCTCGTCGACGGCGCCCTGCTCAGCGCAGAACAAGGAAGGGCCGGCGAGATCTACAACATCGCCGGGATCGAAGTCCTGACCGTAAGGCGGATGGTCGAGATCATCGCCGGCGCGACCGGGACAAAACCCCCTCGCGTTTCCTTGCCGTTGGGACCCACGAAGGCGGCGGCATGGAGCCTGGGGAAGGTCTTTTCGATGCTCCGTAGAGAAGCCCCGCTCAATCCCTCGCGGCTCGCTTTTTTTATCCATCCCAAGCCCCTGGGCATTGGGAAGGCGGTCCGGGATCTCGGTTTTTCGCCCGCATGGGATTTCCAAAGAGGAATGGCTTCGGCCGTGGCCTGGTACCGGGCCAACGGCTGGCTGTGATCGTCTCGGGCGGGGTCAGGGAACGCAAACGAAGCCATGAAATTTTCATGAAAAAATATCAGCGGGCGCGAAGACGTCTTCTGGGCCAGCATTTTCTGAAGAGCGCCGGAGTTTTACAAAAAATCATCGGGGTGATCGATCCTCTCACGGACGACCTGATCATAGAGATCGGAGCGGGCCGGGGAGCCCTGACATTCCCTCTGGCCGCGAAAGCAGGGAAGGTCGTGGCCGTCGAGAAGGACCGGACGTTCATCCCCTTCCTCGAGGAAAAAAGCCTGCCGAATCTCTCCGTGGTGGCGAAAGACGTCCTGGAGGTGAATTTCAGACACCTCGTCGGGGAAACCGGATTTTTTTTCGGCCGGGCCAAACTCGTCGGCAACCTGCCTTACTCCATCTCCTCGCCTCTCCTTTTCAAGGTCATCGAGGAGAGGGACGCCTTTCGAAAATGCGTCTTTCTCGTCCAAAAAGAAGTGGCCGAGCGGGTCTGCGCCCGGCCTGGATCCAAGAGCTATGCGCCGGTTTCCATCCTCATCCAGCTCCATTTCTCCGCGGCGCTCGTCTTCACCGTCCATCCCGGTTCGTTTTCTCCTCCGCCGCGGGTCGAATCCGCCTTGATCACGCTCGATCGAAGGCCTTCCCCGCTTCATCCCGTCTCCGATGAGCGAAAGTTCCTGCGGTTCCTGCGGGCCTGCTTCAAGCAAAGACGAAAGACCCTGGTCAACAACCTGATCGCCTCCGGAGCGCCCGTTGTTCGAGCGGAAGAGGCCTGCTCGAAATTCGGTCTCGACCGCGACATACGCCCCGAACAGGTGTCCATCGCTCAGTTCGTCGGCCTGTTCGATTTTTTCCATGGGGGGCCGGCTTGACGGGACTTCGCCCAAATCAAAAATAGGGTTGAGGAGAAGAAAGGCTCATCCCCTTCGGAAAGAGCCCCGTCAGGGTGGGGTCGGAGGCCGTTTTCATTTTAGAGGGAGACGGGAGTCCGCGGAACTAAAAGACGATGGCGATCCCGGCGCCGTACTCCAGCCCGCCCAGCTCGATTGTGATCCCGTCCTCCGTCGTTTTGACCCGGGTGTAAGTGACCTTGCCGTTCAAGCGGAGGGGCGAGTTTTTGCCGAATTGGAGATAGAGGCCGGCCGTCAGGTGATAGCCCGTGGTGATGTTCAGCGTCGTCGCGATCGGGTTGTTCTCGTAATAGAAATAGAAGTCCATGCCGCCGCCGGCGTACGGCCGGAGAAAATTCCCGGGGAGGACATAGCGAACGCCCAGGGCCAGCGGGAGCAGCAGGAACGTCGTCTTCTCCTCGGTGAAGGTCAGCGTCCCGGTCTTGTAGAAGGCCTTGATCTCGGAGTAGAAATCGAACCCGAAGGCCAGGACCGAGGAGAGGAGGAGGCCTTGGATGGAGCCGCCTTTCTGATAGACGTCCGTGAATCGGGTGTCCTTGATGTCGTAGCGGCCGTAGTAAAATTCAAAGGTTCCCTGATCCTTAGGGAGGGTCTGGGCGAAGGACGGGGCCACGAGGGTGAGCAGGAGGGCCGCCGTTCCCAAAGATCTTCGCGCGTATCGGCACATGGATCCTGCCCTTTTATAGCATTGCCTCCGGGAGAAGTCAAACCGCCTGTTGAGGTACACATACCATATGCCTACCTCATTTAGGCACACAAACGGTATGTGTACCCGATTTCGCCAAATATGCTATAATTTCGGCCAATGAGCAAGGTCAAAAAAAGGTCCGCGGCGCCGGCCCCGCGGCCGAAATCGAAGAGCAAGGTCATCACTTCGGAGATCGCCGGCGTCCTCCTGCTCTTCCTGGCCGCCCTGCTGTTCCTCAGCTTGATCAGCTACGATCCCGGCGATCCGTCGCTCTTCAGCGCCGTCTCCGCCCAGGACAAGGTCCATAATTACGCCGGCAAGGTCGGGGCCTGGCTGGCGGACGTCATCCTCCAGGTCTTGGGATTCACGGCCTTCCTCCTGCCCTTCATGATGGGATATCTCGGGCTCAAGGCCGTGCTGACCGGCGAAAAGAAGCATCTCCTTCGCAGGACCGGAACGTTCTTTCTGCTCTTTCTCATCCTTTGCCCGCTCTTCATGCTCTTCTTTCAGAGCGTCCCCTGGCGCGGGACGAAGCTCCAGGTCGGCGGTCTTCTCGGGGACCTGTTGAACTCCTTCCTCCATTCCTTCCTGAACAGCACGGGTACGCTCATCTTCCTCCTCGCCGCCGCGTCGCTCTTCGTCATCTTCACCACGGCGGTCTCGGTCAAGAGGCTCTTTCAAGCCATCGGCCGGACGTTCACTTTCGCCTTCAAGGACGTCAAGATCCGGATCACCGATCCCGCCCCGAAGGAGACGCTGAAAGCGGCCGAACCTAAGAAAGAGCGGCCGAAAAAGCCGTCTCCGGACGAGGAGGAACCCGAAGAAGAGGATCAGCCGCCGGCCCGGTCGAAGGACGATCATAAGCCCGAAACCGTCCGGGCCCGCCCCAAGGGGCTGAAGACGAGTTCCATCAAGCCCCCCGACATCAAACTGCCCCGGGTCGACGAGGAACCGCTCCTCTTCCCCGTTTCCGGCGACTACGATTTTCCGCCCGTCCACATCCTCGACGCCAGCAAGCCCGCCGAGAAGATCGATAAGAACGAGCTCCTCGAGAAGAAGCGCCTCATCGAGGAGAAGCTGCGCGAGTTCAAGGTCGAAGGGGAAGTGAAGGAATACCACCCCGGCCCGGTCATCACCACCTACGAGTTCTATCCCAACCCGGGCGTCAAGATCAGCCAGGTGGCCAACCTGTCCGAAGACCTGTCGCTGGCCCTGCGGGTCGAATCCGTCCGGATCCAGCGCATCCCGGGCAAATCCTCGTTAGGCGTCGAGATCCCCAACAACAAGCGCGAGCTCATCAAGCTCCGGGACATCATCGAGTCGGACAACTTCAAGGCCTCGCCGTCCAAGCTGACCTTCGCCCTGGGCAAAACCGTCCACGACGAGGTCTACGTGACCGACCTCGGCATCATGCCCCATCTCCTCATCGCCGGAGCGACGGGCACGGGCAAGAGCGTCTGCCTCAACGCCCTGATCGCGAGCATCCTCTACAAGGCCACGCCCGACGAGGTCAAGCTCATCCTCATCGACCCCAAGCGGCTCGAATTCACTCTCTACGACGGCATCCCGCATCTGCTCAGCCCGGTCGTCAACGACTCCAAAAAGGCCGGAATCATCCTCATGGACGCGGTCAAGCGGATGGAGCAGCGCTACCATCTCCTCAGCGCGAACAAGGTCCGCAACATCGAGCAGTACAACCATCACATCGCCCAGGTCCTGCAGGAGAAAAAGGGGCGGCTGACCGACGAGGAGAAGAAGCAGCTCAGGCCTCTCCCCTATATCGTCATCATCATCGACGAACTGGCCGAGCTGATGATGGTCAGCGCCCAGGACGTGGACTACGCCATAGCCCGGCTGGCCCAACTGGCCCGCGCGGTCGGCATCCACCTCGTCCTGGCCACGCAGCGGCCGTCCATCGACGTCATCACCGGTACGATCAAGAACAACTTCGCCAGCCGCATCGCTTTCCGCGTGCCGTCCAAAATCGACTCCCGGGTCATCCTCGACACGGGCGGCGCGGACAAGCTCCTGGGCATGGGCGACATGCTGTTTATGCCCCCGAACTACCCGCGGTTGATTCGGCTCCATTGTTCCTACGTTTCGATCCCCGAGATCCGGCGCCTGGTCAAGTTCGTCAAGGAGCAGCGGGCGCCGGACTACGACGAGCGCCTCCTGAGCGTCATCAAAAACACGGGCCCTCAGGAATGGGGTGAGCTGGGCGAGAAGGACGAGCTCTACGACAACGCCGTCCGGCTCATCCTCCACACCGGGCAGGCTTCGGCCTCCTACCTCCAACGCAAGCTCAAGCTCGGCTACGCCCGCGCCTCGCGCATCATCGACCAGATGGAGCAGGAAGGGATCCTCGGTCCCTCGGAAGGGAGCAAGCCGCGCGAGATCCAGATCGACGTCAAGCAGTGGCTGGAGCAGTCGAAAAAGAAAGGCCGGGAGGACTAGGCGGTGTTCGGACGCTCGAAGAAGAGCCAGGCGCGCCGGGCTCTGCGGAACAAGAACCTCCAGAATGCCCTCAAGAAAGCGAGCGCGAGCCATTTCGCCAAGTTCGAAAAGACGCGTGCCGAGATCCCCTGGGACGAGATCAAGGCGAACGCGCGCGCCGTCCGCGAGGCCTGCGTTCCGCACCTCGGGGCCCTGATCGAGCGGTTCACCAAAGAAGCGACCCAAGCCGGGGCAAAGGTCCACGTCTGCGCGACGCCGGCCGAGGCGCTCGCGGCGATCGACTCGATCCTCCGCGAGAAGAAGGCCAAGCTCATCGCCAAATCCAAGTCGATGGTCAGCGAAGAAATCGGATTGAATCCTTTCCTGGAGGAGAAAGGCTACACGGTCGTCGAGACCGACCTGGGCGAATGGATCGTCCAGCTCGCCGGTGAGCGGCCGTCCCACATCACCGCACCGGCCCTGCACAAGACCAAGGAAGAGGTCGCGGAGCTTCTGTCCAAGCACCTCGGCCGCCCCGTCCCGCCCGACATCCGAGAGATGGTCAAGATCGCCCGTCACGAGCTCCGCAAGGTCTTCCTCGACGCGGACGCGGGCATCTCGGGGGCGAACCTGGCCATCGCCGAGTCGGGGACCCTCGTTCTCGTCAGCAACGAAGGCAACGCCCGATTGGTGACGACCCTTCCCCCCGTCCACATCGCCCTCGTCACGGCCGAGAAATTCGTCGAGACCATGGAGCAGGCGACGATGCTCCTCAAAGCGCTCATCACCGGCTCGTCCGGTCTCAAGATGACCTCGTACGTCTCGTTCATCACCGGACCGAGCAAGACCACGGACATCGAAAAAGAGCTCGTCACCGGCGTCCACGGACCCGAGGACGTCCATATCGTCATCCTCGACAACGGCCGGCTCGACATCTCGCTCGACCGGGATTTCGAGGAGATCCTCTATTGTCTGAAATGCGGCGGCTGCATGTTGCAGTGTCCGGTCTTTCAGGCCGTCGGCGGGCACGTCTTCAGCGGGCAGGTCTACCCGGGCGGCATCGGCGTCCTCCTCACGGCCGCCACGCGCTCGCCGAAGGAGGTCGACGGGCTCATCGACCTCTGCGCGGACTGCAAGAAATGCGAGGCCTTTTGTCCCGTGGGGATCCCCACGAGCGAGATCCTGCTCAAGCTCAAGTCCTGGAAAGGTCCGAACCCGTTGGAAAAGGCGCTCTCCGGCGTTTTCCGGAGGAAAGCCTTGACGGAAGCGGCGGCGAAAGCGCTGGCCGTCCTGCAGAAGATGTGGCAGAAGGACGGGCATCTCCGCCGGCTGCCGTTCTCCTGGGCTAAGGGGAAACGCTTTCCGATTCTCAATCCGATCAAGGGCCGGTCGGGGACGGAAGAAACGCGCGGCGAGAAGATCTATCTTTTCCAGGGCTGCCTCGTCAAGTTCTTTTTCCCGGAGATCCGCGACAGCGTGGTCAAGGTCCTCGCCCGTTTCGGTTTCGACGTCGTCTGCCCGGAGGACCAGTCCTGCTGCGGCGCGCCGAGCCATCACCTCGGCGACTCCAAGGACGTGCGGAAAATGATGGCGGAGAATATCCGGTCCTTCGAAAAAGAGAAACCCGATTTCATCCTGACCGTATGTCCCACGGGACATTCCATCCTCAAAAAGCTCTATCCCGAGTTCGACCCGGCGACGGCGGGTTGGGCCGAAAAGGTTCATGATTTCTCCCAATTCATGGTCCGGCGGGGATTCCTTCCGAAAGAGGAAAAGGCCGGCGGACGGGGCGAGGTCTTCTATCACTATCCCTGCCATTACCTGAACGACCTCGAGCTCAAGGACGAACCGCTCGGTCTGCTCAAAGACCTGGGCTACGAGCCCAAGGTCGAAAACGAACCCACCACCTGCTGCGGGTTCTGCGGCGTGTTCTCGGTCAAGAATCCGGAGATCGCGGCCAAGTTCTGGCAGGACAAAAAAAGCCGGATCGAGGAGAGCGGGCAGGCGCTGATCGCGACGGACTGCCCCGGCTGTATCTTCCAGCTTAAATCCGGCCTCGCCGAGCTCGAAAAAAAATATACGGTCAAGCATACGGCGGAGATCGTCGCGGAGGCTTTGGACAGGCGATCCTGATCGGGCGATTCTCTGAGGATCCCGGTTCTGGGGCCTGTCCGGGACCGATTCGGGCCAGACCATGAGCAAAACATTCGAGATCACGGGGAAGGCGGGCCCCATGGCGATCGACCTGGACGAGATGATCCGCCAATACAGACCGATCGTCGGCTTCAAAGTGAAAAAAGCGCTCGGCGGGGGGAATCCGGACTGGGAAGATGTCGTCGACGAGATCATGATGCAGACCGTCGAAAAGATCAAATCGGGGGAGTTCCGGGGCGACTCCTCGGTCGGAACCTTCATCTACACGATCACGGCCCGGCGGATCATCGACTACATCCGCCAGAAAACCCGGGTCCTCAAGGGAGCGCCCGAGGTTCCCGCCCTGCCCGATCCCCATGATCAGGTCGAGCGGAACGAGCGGGCGGAGCGCCTGGCCCAGGCGATCAAGCGGCTCCGGCCGAAGTTCCGCGATGTTCTTTATCTGTATTATTATAAGGATCTTAGCCGCTTGGAAGTAGCCCTGGAACTGGGGATCTCGCCGGCCAAGGTCAGCGAAAGAGTGAACTATGCCCGGAAACTGCTCAGAAAAACGTTCGACCGATGATTTTCCATTTTTTGGACGGACCGCCGACTAAATGTTCGAAAGGCGTGATTCGGGGGAACCCTGATGAAAGAATGTCCTAACGAAGAGAGGATCGACCGCTATCTGACGGGCCGGCTCACCGAGAGCGAGAGCGCGGAGCTCGAAGAGCACTATTTCAACTGTTCCACCTGCTTTCAAAAGATCTCCGAGCGGAACGAGCTCGTCGAGGTGATTCGCGACCGCGGAGCCGAGATTTTCGAAGGCGCGGCCGGCAGCCCGGTCCATTCGTGGAAAAAAGCTCCTTGGAAGGATGGCAGGGACGGCGGGATTTTCCCGCCGGACCGTTGGAAGGAAACCCTATCAAAGGGTTTCCTTCCAAGAGTGTCCCGGTGGGTGACCGCGGCCGCGGCGGCCGCCCTCCTTCTCGTCGCCGTCCTCGTCCTCATCCCGAAGTTTAAAATAACGGGTCCGGAGTTCGCCTCCACGGGCGACGAGACCGTTCGCGGCGAGTCCTTGATCCTCGTTTCCCCGCTGGGCGAGGTGAAGGCCGGCCCCTCGGCGCTTGAATGGAAGCCTATCAGCGCCGCCGTGGAATATCGCGTCGACCTTTCAGGTCCGGAAACGCTCTGGACCTCGGTCACGCCGGCGACGAAGGCCGATCTGCCGGAGAACATGAAGGGGCGGATGAAGCCCGGCCTGTATCAATGGCAGGTGAAAGCATACTCCGCCCAGGGTATTCTGCTGGCCGTCTCACCCAAGGTTGAATTCAAAATACCCGATTAATCCTCGATGGCGCGGTTCTCGTCCTCGGAGTAGATCCGGCCGCGGCTCTCTTCCTCGAAGGCCAGGCAGCACATCAGCCGGCCGCAGAGCCCCGAGATCTTAGTCGGATTGATGACGATCTGCTGCTTGCGCGCTTTTTGGATGGTGACGGGCTCGAACGTCTTCATGAAGCTCGCGCAGCAGAGCGGCCGGCCGCAAACCCCCAGCCCGCCGATGATCTTCGCTTCATCGCGCACCCCGACCTGGTGCATCTCGATCCGCATCTTGAGCTCTTTGGCCAGGTCCCTGACGAGCTGGCGGAAGTCGATCCGCCCGTCCGCGGTGTAAAAAAAGATGCCTTTTTTCTCGTTGAAAAAATAGCGCACCGCGGTCAGCTTCATGGGCAGGTTGAGGGACTTGATCCGCTGCTGGCAGAGATCGAACGCCCGCTTCTCCTTGTCGAGGAGCCAATCGAATTTGCGCTCATCGTCCTCGGTGGCTTTGCGGACGATCCTCGGCGCCTCCTGAACGGCCTTCATGTGCCGGCAGACATCGCTGGCCGTGTCGGTCACGGTGGCCAGGTCGCCGCCGAATTCGGATTCGATGAGGCAGAGGTCGCCCATCTGGACGTCGACATCGCCCTTGCGGGCGCGCACGATCTTGCCCGACCGTTCGGAGATCAGACAGACTAATTCAGGCATGGTTTCATCCTAAGACTTGAGAGGTGAACGAACTGACGAGGAGGTTCATGTTCAGGTTCCTGTCCAGGTTGGCCACGGCCTGGTCGATCAGACCGAGCCACCGGAGCGCTTGGTCCAGGCCGAGGACCGGTTCGGTGTCCCGGAGGAGACGCTCGTAGTCGGGATTGAACAGAAGACCGGCGGGGCCGCCTTCTTTCATCAGCAGGAGATCACGGCAGAACGAGGAAAAGAACTCGAGCGTCTGTTCCAAGTCTTCTTTGACCACGTTCCGCCGCTGAAAGGCGAATTTTCTCAGAAAGGACGAAGACCCCTCTTGGCCGATCAGGGCGAGAAAGAGGGACCAGGCCTCCCGCCGCCGCTGTTGGATGTCGTCCCAGTCCAAGGCTTTCGCCCGCTCCAGGTTGCCTCGGACGAGCAAGGCCATGATCCGGGCTTTCTCCTCCTCGAACCCGAGGCCGCGCAGGGCCTGCTCGATCTCCTCCTTGGCGACGGGGAGGAAATTCAGGGTCTGGCAGCGCGATTTGATCGTCGGGAGGATGAAAGCCTGGTTGTCGCTGATAAGGATGATGTGCGAGAACAGCGGCGGCTCCTCCAAGACTTTCAGGACGGAATTGCCCGATTCATCGTTCATTTTGTCCGCCCGGTCGACGATGAACACCCGCTTCCGGCCGATCATGGGTTTCAAGTAGGCCATCTGCTTGATGATCGGCATCTGCTCGACCTTGATGACGTCGCGTTCCGGGGCGATCTCGATGACGTCCGGAAAGTTGCCGTTGTCGATCGCCCGGCAGTTGACGCAGACGTCGCAGGAATCGTCCGTTTCCCGGAGACAGTTCAAGGCCTTGGCCAGGACGAGCGCCGTTTCCCGTTTGCCCACGCCGTCCGGCCCGCTGAACAGCAGGGAGTTCGGGACGCGCTGCCTCTGCAGAGCGAGCCGAAGGATCTTTTTGACGTGGCCGTTTCCGGCGATATTGTGGAAGGACATGATCTCCCGTCGTTAATTCTCAGACACATACCGAATTCTTCAGAATTCGGTATGTGTCTGAGAATTCATTCGCTCTCCTAACGCCAATTTCAAATATCTGCCCGTAAAGGACGCTTCGGATGAGGCGACAGCCTCGGGAGTTCCCGCGGCCACGATCCGCCCCCCTTCCTCGCCTCCTTCCGGGCCCAAGTCTATAATATAATCGCAAACCTTGATGACTTCAAGGTTGTGCTCGATGATGACGACCGTGTTCCCGAGCTTGACCAGCTCGGCCAGCAGCTCGAGCAGCTTGCGGACGTCGTCAAAATGAAGACCGGTGGTCGGCTCGTCCAGCAGGTAAAGCGTCCCGCCCGTATTCCGGCGGCTGAGCTCCTTGGTCAATTTGATCCGCTGGGCTTCCCCGCCCGAGAGCGTCGGCGCGGGCTGGCCGAGCCGGATATACCCCAGCCCGACTCTCTTCAGCGTCGACAGCTTGCGCTTGAGCTGGGGCTGGGCTTTCAGATATTCGTAGGCTTCGTCCACCGTCATCGCCAGGAAGTCGGCGATGTTCTTGGTCTTGTAGCGGACCGCCAGCGTCTCCTTGTTGTAGCGCCTGCCGCCGCACCGGTCGCAGGTGACGAAAACGTCGGGCAGGAAGTGCATCTCCACCCGTTTCACGCCGGCCCCCTGGCATTCCTCGCATCGGCCGCCGGCGACGTTGAAGCTGAAGCGGCCGGCCCCGTAGCCGCGGACCTGGGCTTCCTGGGTCCGGGCGAAGAGCTGCCGCAGGTCGGTGAAGAGGCCGGTATAGGTGGAGGGATTGGAGCGCGGCGTGCGGCCGATGGGCTTTTGGTCGACGCTGATGACCTTGTCGATCTTGTCCGCGCCCCGGATGGCCTGGTGCTCCCCGACCCGGATCTTGGCGTTATAAAGCAGGTTCTGTAGGCTCCGAAACAGAATGTCATAGACGAGCGTGCTTTTCCCTGAACCCGACACGCCCGTGACCGCCGTCATGCAGGCGAGCGGGATGCGGACGTCGATGTCCTTGAGGTTGTGTTCGCGGGCTTTGAGGATCGTCAGCCAGCCTTTGGCCTTCCGGCGTTCGGCGGGAAGGGCGATCCGCGCCTCGCCCCGCAGGTATTTGGCCGTCAGCGAATCGGGCGAGGCGAGGATGCTGGACAGCGGGCCTTCGGCCACGACGAATCCGCCCTGTTCGCCCGCGCCCGGCCCGAGATCGAGGATGAAATCGGCGGCGCGGATGGTCTGTTCGTCGTGCTCGACGACGAGGACGGAATTGCCGTCGTCGCGGATCTTCCGGAGCAGGGAGAGGAGACGGCCGTTGTCGCGCTGGTGAAGACCGATCGTCGGTTCATCGAGAACATAGAGAATGCCGCGCAGGCGCGCGCCGACCTGGGCCGCAAGCCGCACCCTCTGCGCTTCGCCCCCCGAGAGCGAGCCCGTCGTCCGGTTGAGGTGGAGATAGGCCAGCCCGAGCTCGGTCATGACCGCCAGCCGGGTCAAGATCTCTTTCTGGATCTTCGAGGCGACGATCTCCTGCGTCGCAGCGTGCCGGAAGGCGGAGATGTCGTCGATGAGACGGTTGAGGGGAACCGCGCTCACGTCGGCGATGCTCTTCCCGCCGACCTTGACCGACAGGCTCTCGGGCTTGAGCCGTGTCCCATGGCATTCGGAACAGATGTCGTCCGTCAACTCCACCTCGCCCCATTCATCGGTCACCGTCCGATAGCCGAGCCCGTTGCAGCGCGGGCAGGCGCCGTAAGGACTGTTGAAGGAGAAATTGCGCGGTTCGAGCTCGGGGATGCCGATGTCGCAGTAGGGGCAGAGGAGCTTGAGCGAAAAATACGTCTCCTGGGCATTCTGCCGGAGAAGAAGGACTTCGCCATCGGCGATGGCCAGGGCCCGGTCGACGGCCTCCCGGAGCCGCCTCTCCGAATGGGGCGCGATACGGATCTCGTCGATGAGGACCTCGGCCGCGTGCTTCTTCGTCTTTTCGAGAACGATCGGTCCATCAAGATCGCGGAACCGACCGTCGACGCGGATCTGGACAAAGCCCTTCCGGAGCAGGCGGTCGAACAGCTTGTGATATTCACCCTTGCGGCCCTTGATTACGGGAGCGAGGATCTTCACCTTTTCCTGGGCCGCCGATTCGGCGATCCGGCCGACGATCTGCTCGGCGGTCTGCGGGCTGACCTGCCGGCCGCAGCTCGGGCAGTGGGGAACGCCGACCCGGGCGAAAAGGAGCCGGAGGAGGTCGTAGATCTCGGTCACCGTGCCGACCGTCGAGCGGGGATTGGAGGAGATGGTCTTCTGGTCGATGGAGATGGCCGGCGAGATCCCTTCGATGGATTCGACCTCGGGCTTTTCCATCATCTCCATGTACTGGCGGGCGTAGGCCGACATGCACTTGATGTAGCGGCGCTGGCCCTCGGCGAAGAGCGTGTCGAAGGCCAGCGACGATTTCCCGGAGCCGCTCGGCCCGGTGATGACGATGAGCCGGTTGCGGGGCAGGCGGACGTCGATCCGCTTCAAATTGTGCTGGGCCGCCTTCTTCACGATGATTTCGTCGAGCATAACCACTTATTATAAGCGATGCGAGACAAAGGGACAAGCCGGTTTCGAGCCGG
>JAUYDS010000042.1 GCA_030691735.1 Candidatus Aminicenantota bacterium | reverse complement strand
TCCGTTCCGAACAGTTTCTTCATCGTTGATCCCTGGCTTCCAAAATAGAAGAGGCTGAATTATATCCAAAACGCAATTCTTTTTAAAGATTCGAATGGTCCGAACTTTTCGAAAGCGAGGCTATTTCTGGGCCAAAATGATCTTGAGCTTGGCCTTGGTCTGGGCCGCGGTGAAGCGCAGGTCCGGCTTGGGCAGGATGAGGTCGGCCTCGAACTCGGCGTCCTGGGCCAGGTCGGTGATGTCGATCGGGCTGGTCCGGATGACGTCTTTGGGCTTGATCTTGCTCTGAGGCCCCCTGACCGAGACCTTGGACGGGACGAGTTCGAGCCGGTCGATCTTGAATCCCTCCTTGACCTTTCCGATCAGGGCCGGCGAGACGTCCATGAGGATCTCGACGCTCTTTTCGAGCTTCAGATGGACCTTGTTCGGCATGACCAAGACGACCTTGGCCTCGGCCGGAGCAATGATCATGTCGGGATTCAGAGGGTAATCCTCCTGGTTGATGGTCGCTTTCTCCAGGTTGAGAATGGCTCGGATGCCGGCCGGCGTGATCTGGCTCAAGAGCCGGTTCGGGGCGCGCAGAGTCACGTCGATCGTCGGCTGGGGCTTTTCGACGATCTCGAAATCGGCCGACAGATTGCGCGTCTCCAACGCCACGGGAAGGGTTTTTTCGGAGAAGATCTTTTCCTCGGGGATGAGGGCCAACCAGAGGAGGAAGGCGAGGGCCAGAGAGAGAAGCTTGAGGGGCCAGTTCCTGAGAACAAGATTCTTGATGAACATGATCATTGTCGCAAATAATCGAGCAATCGTTCTTTCAGCCCGTCGGTGTCCGGCACGCCTTGCAGGACGCCTTTGGCCGCCAGGGAGATGCGTCCGGTCTCCTCGGACACGACGATGATGGCCGCGTCCGTCTCCTGGGACAGTCCGATCGCCGCGAGGTGCCGCGTCCGGGTCGTCAAACCCGTTTGCAGATGATGGGATGCCGGAAGGGGCAGGAGGCAGCCGGCGGCCTTGATGTTGCTGCCGCGGATGATCACGGCGCCGTCGTGAAGAGGGGAATGGGGAAAGAAGAGGCTGACGAGCAGGCTCTTCGAGATGACCGCGTCGATTTTCGTCCCCCGATCGGCGAAGTTCTCGAGCGAGATCTCCTTCTCGATAGCGATCAAAGCCCCGATCTTCCTTTGGGACATGTACTCCACGGCCTGGAACAGTTCCTCGATCTTCTCCTGGAGGGAGCGCAGAACAAGGGGTTTGCGGAGAGATCGCGAGCCGATGCCGGTCAGGAAACGCCGGATCTCTCCCTGAAAGAGGATGATGACGGCGATGATCAGATAGGTGACGAAGTTCCTGATCAGCCAGTTGGAGACGACCAGCTTGGCCCAGAGCGAGGCGAGGAAGAGAAGGCCGACGAACCCCATGCCGATGGCCATCTGGTAGGCGCGGGTTTCCTTGATCAGCAGTAAGACCGAATAGAGAATGAGGCTGACGATGAGGATGTCGGCGAGATCGGCCAGGGTGAAACGGGAAAGGGCGGTCGAGATATTAGTGAACATAACCGGCCTTTTCCTGATTCAAGGTCTTGCCCGACGGGGCGTTCAGGATCGCTTCGGCGACCAGGACGGCCCGCTGAACGGCCTTGACGTCGTGGACGCGGAGGATGTGGGCGCCGCGAACGAGGCCGATGACCGCCGCGGCGATCGTGCCCTCGAGCCTCTCGGGGGCCGGCGCGTCGAGGATCTTGCCGATGAAGGATTTTCGTGAGACGCCGAGGAGGATCGGGCGGCCGAGTCCGGCCAGCGCTTCGAGCCCGTTCAGAAGGGCCAGGTTGTCCTCGAGGCGCTTGCCGAAGCCGATGCCCGGGTCGATGATGACGTTGTTCTCGCTCAGGCCGTAAGCCCGGGCGATCTCGATCTTGTCCGCGAGGAACGAACGGACCTCCCCGACGACGTCCTCGTACCGGGGATGGATCTGCATGGTCTTCGGGGTCCCCTTCATATGCATCAAGATGAAGCCGGCGTCCTTTTGAGCGGACAGAAGGAGCAGCCGCGGGTCGAGGTTGACCGCGCTGATGTCGTTGATGATGTCCGCGCCTGCGTCCAGGGCGGCCGCAGCCACTTCGAGTTTCGAGGTGTCCACAGAGATCAGGCGGTCCGTCTGCCGGCGCAGGCCGGCCACGACCGGGACGACGCGTTGCCGCTCTTCGTCGGCCGGGATGGGATCGGAGCCGGGGCGGGTGCTTTCCCCGCCGATGTCGAGGATGTCCGCTCCCTCGGCGGCCAATCGTAGTCCGTGTTCGACGGCCCCGTCCGCGTCGAGATACCGACCGCCGTCATAAAAGGAATCCGGAGTGACGTTGACGATGCCCATGAGCCAGGTCCGGAGGCCGAGGTGATGGGACCTGCCTTTGACCTGGAAAACGGTTGTGTTCCTCACCTCACCTCTGACCGATGTTCATGCTTTGGCCGGTTCGGGTTTCTCCAATAGAGGAAGGGACTTGGCTTCCGTATGCGCTTTAGACTCCCCCTTCTCCTTGGGGGACTTGGGTTTCTTGATCTTGACGATGGCGTTGATCTCGTCCGAGGTCATGACCTCTTTGTCGAGCAGGAATTTGGCGATCTTTTTCAGCTTGGCCTTGTGGCTTTCTAAAAGCTGCTGAGCCCGCTCGAAGTTCCGGGTGATGATCTTTTTGACCTCTTCGTCGATCATCTCGGACGTCTTCTCGCTGAAGTTCTTGTTCACGGCCAGGTCGCGGCCGAGGAAAATGACGTCGTCGCGCTCGCCGAAGGTCAGCGGACCGAGGTCGGACATGCCCCACTGGCAGACCATCTTGCGGGCGATCTCGGTCGATTTTTCGAAGTCGTTGGCCGCGCCCGTCGTCGTCTTACCGAGGAAGATGTTCTCGGCGATCCGCCCGGCCAAGAGGACCGACAGTTGGGCCTCGAGATAGTCCTTGCTGTAGGTGTAGCGGTCGTCGAGGGGAAGCTGTTGGGTCACGCCGAGGGCCATACCGCGAGGAATGATCGTTACCTTGTGGATCGGGTCGGCCTCGGGGATGAGGGCCGCGACCAGGGCGTGGCCGGCTTCGTGGAAGGCCGTACTCCGTTTCTCGTCTTCGCTGATGATCATGCTCTTGCGCTCGACGCCCATGAGGACCTTGTCCTTGGCGTATTCCATGTCTTTCATGGTGACCGTGGATTGGCTTTGGCGGGCGCCGATGAGAGCCGCTTCGTTGACCATGTTGGCCAGGTCGGCTCCCGAGAACCCGGGGGTCGACCGGGCCAGCACTTTGAGGTCCACGTCCTTATCGAGAGGGATCTTCTGGATATGCACTTTGAGGATCTCCTCGCGGCCCTTGACGTCGGGCATGTTGACCACGACGTGGCGATCGAACCGGCCGGGCCGGAGGAGGGCGCTGTCGAGGATATCGGGCCGGTTGGTGGCGGCGATGAGGATGATGCCTTCGTTCGAATCGAAGCCGTCCATTTCGACGAGGAGCTGGTTCAGCGTCTGCTCGCGCTCGTCGTGACCCCCGCCCAGGCCGGCGCCCCGCTGGCGGCCGACGGCGTCGATCTCATCGATGAAGATCAGGCAAGGCGCGTGCTTTTTGCCCTGCTCGAAGAGGTCCCGGACGCGCGAAGCGCCCACGCCGACGAACATTTCGACGAAGTCCGAGCCGCTGATGGAGAAGAAGGGGACGTCGGCCTCGCCGGCGACGGCCCGGGCGAGGAGGGTCTTGCCCGTTCCCGGCGCCCCGACGAGGATGACCCCCCTGGGAATGCGGCCCCCCAGTTTCTGGAATTTCTGCGGCTCTTTGAGGAAGCCGACGATCTCCTGGAGTTCCTCCTTGGCCTCCTCGACGCCGGCGACGTCCTTGAACGTCATCTTTTTCGTCTGGGCGGAGAACAGCTTGGCCCGGCTCTTCCCGAAGGACATGGCTTTATTGCCGCCGGACTGCATTTGCCGCATGAAGAAAACCCAAAAGAGGATCAGGAGAATGATCGGGAACCAGGTGAACAGGTAGGAGAACCAGGGACTCTTGTTGGCGTCCTTGACGTCGATGTCGACCTTGTTCTCACGGAGGGTCTTGATCAGATCGTTATATTGTTGGGGGAGGGCGGTCTTGAAGGCCGTCCCGTCCTTATAGGCGCCCTTGATCTCGGTGCCGGTGATGGTCACGTTCTGGATCTTTTGTGACTCGGCGTCGTTGAGGAACTGGCTGAAGGTCACCTCCGACTTGATCAGGTTGGGCGTCTGGAGAAAGCTCCAGAGGAGGATGATGATGGCTCCGGCGGCCACCCAGAAAGCGATATTCTTAACTGGTCCGATTTTTTTCGGGGGCATGGTGGTTTCCTTTGATTAAGCCATCTTAGCATTATTTCAGGAGAATGTGAAGAAAAAACGGAGAATTTTCGAAATTTTAGGTTGTTTTTCCGTTTTTTTCGTCTTTTTCCAAATTTATCCGGGCGCATTTTGGACTGTCTATTGACATTCCTCCAAGCCTCATATAAACCTTATCCCAGATAAAAATGTTGCGACGCGGCGCATTTTTTCCGAAGGAAGGGGGGCCCGCGTGAATCTCCATTGGATCGACCTCGTGATCATCGTCGTCTATCTCCTGGCGGTCGCTTCGATCGGCTTCCTGGTTAAGAGGCGGGCGACAAAAAAGCTCGATTCCTATTACCTGGCCGACCGCAATATCCCCTGGTGGATGCTGGGACTGTCGGGTTGCTCGAGCTATATCGACATCGGCGGGACGATGTCGATGATCGGAGCGATTTTTTATCTCGGCCTGAAATCGATGTGGGCCACCCACATCTTTTGGGGCTGGTTCATGATCTGTTTTTACATGGCTTTCCAGGCGAAATGGATCCGCCGCTCGGGCGTCATGACCTTCGCCGAATGGAACGAGACCCGCTTCGGCCCGGGGCGGGACACCGAAGCGGCCCGGCTGGCGGCGGCGATCTTTCTCCTCGTCCTGATGATCTGCAACCTCATGTTCATCTCGGTCGGAACGGGCAAGTTCGCCGAGGAATTCCTGCCCCTTCCGCGCTGGGAGGCAACGCTCATCGTCCTCGGCGTCGTCGGCATCTACGTGACCCTCGGAGGATTCTTCGGGGTCATCCTGACGGATGTCTTTCAGACGGTCCTCATCGCCATCGGGGCCGTGATCATGGCCGTCATGGTCTTCAAGAACCCACCGGCGATGTCGTTCATCGCCAAGGACCCGGGATGGTCGTCGCTCGCTCCGACTTGGACGTTGTGGTCGGGATTCATGCCCGGGACGGCGGCCGCCTACCAGCATTTCAACCTTTTCGGACCGATCCTTATGGCCGGGTTTCTGTGGATGGTCTTCCGGCTGCTGGCCGGGCCGAACGTCTGGGATTTCCAGTTCTTCCTGACCGTGCGGACGCCCCGCGACGCCGCTCTCGCCGCGGGGATGTGGACCGTCGGCTACAACCTGCGCTGGATCCTCGGCGTGGCCTTCATGGTCCTGGGGATCTTCTTCCTGGGATCGCAGGCCGGATTCGACGCCGAAAAGATCATGCCCCTCGTCCTCCAGAGATTCCCGATCGGGATGCGCGGATTCTTCATGGCCATCCTGCTCGCCGCCCTCATGTCCACGATCAGCGCCATGATCAACGTCACGAGCTCGGTCATCATCAACGACTTCATCAAAAGATACTTCGCCAAGAACCTGACCGAGAAAAAGCTCGTCCGGCTGGGCCAAGCGGCCTCAGTGGCGGCCGTCCTCGTCGGCTTCGTCTTCAGCCTGTCCTTCTCCAACATCGTCACGGCCTGGGAGATGATGGTCTTTGTCGTGGTCACCGTGATCCTCGTTCCGGCGACGCTGCGCTGGCATTATTGGCGGTTCAGCGCCAAGGCTTTTGTCTGGAGCATGGGAGTTTCGGCCGGACTGATGACCTTGCGCCTCCTTTTGTTCAAGCGCCTCCATGCCGCTTCATCGCTTGCCCTGGACGTCGCTCTTTGTCTCGCGACGACGGTGATTATCACCTTCCTCTGCAAGCCCACGGATCTGGACGTCCTGGTCAAATTCTACGCCCGGGTCCGGCCGTTCGGGTTCTGGGGACCGGTCCGCCGCGAGGCTGTAAGGAGGGGGCTCGTCCCGGCGGGCGACAAGATGCCGAGGATCGACCTCCTCAACGGTTTCATCACCGCGGTCTTTCAGTTCTCGCTGGCCCTCGTCCCGTTCTACGCCCTTCTCCGGAATTGGGGGCAGTTCGGCCTTTGGGCCGCGATCGCCGCCGCAGTGGCCGTGGTCCTCTATTTCACTTGGTATAAAAATCTGCCGAGCAGAGACGAAATATAAAAATATCATGAGCGATATGATCAGCGGGTCCTGTCACTCCGGCGCCCTGTCCGTCCTCGCTCCACCCATCCCCCGGTCAAGGGACGAGCCTTCGGCTCGCCACTCGCCCGTGGCTTGTATCCACGGGCGAGTACGGCGGAAGTGGACCCCCGGGCAAAGCCCGGGGCCCCGGCCGCCGTGGGGCCCTTCCGCTGCGGGCGGACAGGTACATCCGTCGTGCGACCCGCTGGTATTGCGTCTCAATAACGGCTTTACAATAATCCTGGAACTGTCATTCCCGCGAAAGCGGGAATCCAGACGCCGTTCCCGCGCAGGCGGGAATCCAGAATCGATAATCTGGATTCCGGATCAAGTCCGGAATGACAACTTTGTAAATTCGTTGCTGATACACCACACTAGTGTAGTGCGTCTAACGCTTCTTTACAATTGGCGATTTTGGTCAAGATTTTGTCTACAGGGGCACTCCAGATAAAGACACGAGGATTTTGGTTGTGATTAGTCAGATAGTCTTTAATGGCGGCGATCAAAATCGGCACGCTCGCGAAACTCCCACGCCGGAGACGTTTATCGGTGATCTCACGGAACCAACGCTCAACCAGATTCAACCAGGAACTGGACGTCGGAGTGAAGTGCAGATGGAACCGAGGATGCCGCTTGAGCCAGGGTTTCACCCTCGGATGTTTGTGCGTGCCGTAATTATCCACGATCAGATGGAGATCGAGTCCAGGCGGAGTTTCGCCGTCGATTTTCTTGAGGAAACGGATGAACTCTTGGTGTCGATGGCGCGGCATACAGTCGCCGATCACCTTGCCATCGAGCATACTGAGAGCAGCAAACAGAGTCGTCGTTCCATGGCGAACGTAATCGTGTGTCATCGTTCCGCACCGACCCTTCTTCAGAGGAAGACCGGGTTGGGTCCTGTCGAGAGCCTGGATTTGGCTTTTTTCGTCCAGGCACAGAACAAGGGACTTGTCCGGTGGATTCAGGTACAATCCCACGATATCGCACAACTTCTCGACAAAGTGCTTGTCCCGACTGAGTTTGAAGGTCTTGACCAAATGGGGCTTCAAGTTGTGCTGTTTCCAGATGCGACGGATAGTCGCTTCACTCAGATTCTGGGCTTTGGCCATAGTCCGCGTGCTCCAATGCGTCGCATTCGGAGGCGTCGTATGCAGGGTGGCTTCAATCACGGCTTTGATTTTACGAGGCGATATTTTCGGAATACGACCCGGCCGGGGGGCGTCCTTTTCCAAACCGGGCACGCGAAGAGCCCAAAAACGCTGTCGCCACAGCTGCACGGTGGGACGCGAGATCCGCAATTCGCGAGCGATATCTTGGTTCAACGCTCCGCCGGCTGCCATTCGTATGATTTGAGCCCGTTGCACAAGCCGGGCCGGGAGGCTTCGGCCATGCGCCCATGTTTCCAGAGTCGTTTGTTCCTCGGGGGACAAGGCGATGGTTTGCGCCGTTCTGCTCATCAAGCATTATCATATGCTCAATATCTCTATATGTCAAGTCATTTATGACGCATTACACTAGAGATGTCGCTCAAGTTATTTTCAGAGGTTAAGGGGTGACATGCCGAAACCCACCCTTCACCTCATCTGCAGCGCCCACCTCGACCCGGTCTGGCAGTGGCGCTGGGAAGAGGGAGCGGCCGAGGCGCTGGCGACGTTCCGGACGGCGGTTGAGATCCTGCGGGAGCACGACGGCCTTATCTTCAATCATAACGAGGCTGTCCTCTACGAGTGGGTCGAGGAATACGACCCCCCTCTTTTCAAAGAGATCCGAAAGCTCGTCAGGCTGGGGAAATGGTCGATCAGCGGGGGATGGTATCTCCAGCCGGACGTCAACCTTCCCGGCCTCGAATCGCTGGTCCGGCAGATCGCCGAAGGACGCCGATACTTTAGGGAGAAATTCGGGGTCGTCCCGCGGGTCGCTTACAATTTCGATTCGTTCGGCCATGGCGGGGGACTGCCGCAGGTCCTCGCGCGCGCCGGCTACAAGATGTATATCCATATGAGACCTCAGGCCGCGGAGCTTGAGCTGCCGGCGGACCTCTATCGCTGGCGGGGAGTGGACGGCTCCGAAGTCTTGACCTATAGAATCGCCGTTGGGCTCTACCACACCGAGCGCGACAACGTTGAGCAGAGATTGAGGGAGGGGACGGCTCTGGCTTTGAAATTGGGCCGCGACGTTCCCGTGTTCTGGGGGATCGGAGACCACGGCGGGGGAGCGACGCGCGAGGACTTGAAGACGATCGAAGCCTTCATCCGGAAAGAGACCCGGGTCAGAATTGTCCATAGCACGCCCGACCGGCTCTATGAAGCGCTGAAGGTCGCGGCGAAGAAAGCGCCCGTCGTCGAAGGCGACCTGCAGCGGGTCTTCACCGGATGCTACACCTCGTTATCGCGCCTGAAAAGGCGGGCCCAGCGAAGCCTTGGTCTCCTCACTCAAGCTGAAGCCCTGCGGGCCGCTTCATGGTGGACGAAGGGACAGGCGTATCCGGAGAAAGAACTGAGGGAGGCCTGGAACGGACATCTTTTCAACGACTTTCACGATATTTTATCGGGCAGCTGCACGGAGCCGGCGGAGCGGGACGCGCTCGCGCTCTACGGCAAGGTCGAGGAGTCGGCGCGGCGGCTGAGGCTGGGCGCTGCCGTATCGTTCAACGGCGGCCGGGGCGGCGGCAGGGGCCCCAGGCTTTGTCTGGGGATCCGTTTCCGCCGTACTCAGCCGCGTATTTACATCGCGGGTGAGTGCCCCGGGCTTTGCCCGGGGGTCCACTTCCGCCGCGAAGGCTCGTCC
>JAUYDS010000036.1 GCA_030691735.1 Candidatus Aminicenantota bacterium | reverse complement strand
CCTCCATATACTGGACATAGAGCTGGGTCAGGTCCTCGCCTTCGAGCTCGGCCCGAGTCTTCATCATCACCAGC
This sequence comes from Candidatus Aminicenantota bacterium, assembly GCA_030691735.1. Lineage (GTDB taxonomy): Bacteria > Acidobacteriota > Aminicenantia > Aminicenantales > UBA4085 > JAPKZI01. Next base: position 17,245 of record JAUYDS010000036.1, on the reverse strand, counting down.
CGGCCTTTTTTCATGAACCCCACCCGGTCGGCGATGAGCTTCGCCCGGAATATGTCGTGGGTGGACATGAAGATCGACTTACCTTCATCCCGCATTTTAAGGAGCAGGTTCAAGAACTCCTGGCCCGATTTCGGATCGAGGCCCGAGGTCGGCTCATCGAGGAGGATGTTGGGCGCGCCCTTAAGGACGGCGATGGCCAGCCCGAGTTTCTGGAGCATTCCCTTGGAAAAGTTCTTGGTCCGCATCTGGAAGGCTTCTTCCTGAAGGCCGACGCTTGTCAAGGCCTTGGCATAATCGGCCTTGGTCAGATTGCGCTTGCCGGCCAACTTGCTGAAGTAATCCAGGTTCTGGAAGGCCGTGAAATTCCCGTAGAGCATTACGTTCTCCGAAACGAAGGAAATGAATTCCTTGGAGCGGAGCGGCTCCTTGGTGACGTCGATGCCCTCGATCAGGGCCGTCCCCTCGGTTGGGGGAAGGAAGTTCAGGAGGAGGTTGATCGTCGTCGTTTTTCCGGACCCGTTGGCCCCGAACATGCAAAAGATCTCGCCCGGTTGGACACTGAAGCTCAAGTGGTCGACGGCGAGCAGGCCGTCCTCATAACGCTTGGTGAGTTCGATGGTTTCGATCATGGTTCACCTCTCAGCGGACGTCGGCCTTCAGGAATGAGATATAGGCGCCGACGAAAAAGGCGATGATTAAAACAATCATCACGGCGAAGTCGGGGAGCGTCCGGACGAAGGACTTGCTCAGCGCCTCAGCTTCGAACTTGTGAAGGGGCATGTCGTCGAGCACCACCTTTACGTTCTGGCCGGTCCCCGTGAAGTCGAGATTGCGCATCATCCGCGCGTTCGCCCATTGGGTGAAGATGGGCTTATAAGCGCGGATCGAGGCGAGGAACCGCTCGTGCTCGTCGATGCCCGTCCGGGCCAGGCTCATCGTCGAGAACATCAGGGCCGAGGCCGGCGAAATCCGCGATAGGTTGATCGCCAGGCCTTCCTGCGATCGTTTTCGCAACTGGTAATCCCGCTCGAGAGCGGCGTTGTTCTCGTCGATCTTCTTCGTCGATTCCTGCTGGAAATCCTCCAGAAATTTTTTAATCTTGCCCTGGAATGCTTTTGGATCCTCGCCCGGTTTCGGCCGGTTTTGATTCACCCAATCCAACACCTGTTTTTGGGCACTGCCCTGGACCTGTTGGAGGAAGGCATCCTTTTTGGCCGTGATCTCGTGGACCGAGGGGATGCGGTTCAGCTGGGCTGCGGCCGTGACGGACAATTTGGGGATGACGGTGACGAAGATGACCCAGAGAAAGAGTAGGATGAGGAAGCTCGTCGAGCTCCGATTCGTCCGGGCCGAGACGAACAGGCCGAGGCTGAAGAAGACCGAGAGGTAGAGGAAGAACATGAGGAACATCAACAGGAGCCGGGTCCAATCCTCTCCCGACATCGAAATATTCGGGGAGACGAGGAGGATGAGCATGCCTAGAACGAGCGGGATGATCAGCGGGATGAGCAGGCTGACGAATCCGCCGATGAACTTTCCCAGGATGAGCCGGTCGCGCGGAACGCGGTTGGACAGGGTCAATTTCAGGGTGCCGCGCTCCTTTTCGCCGACGATCGCGTCGTACGTGAACAGGATGGCGAACAAGCTGAGGACGATCTTGACGATGAAGGTCAGATCGAGCGCCCCAAAGACCGAGAAAATCGGGTTGCTCTCGTACTTCGAATCAACCAAGTTGGGATCGTAGGCGATGTTGACCGTCGCGACGCGGCCGACCGCCTCGTCCACGCCGCTGGCGATGGCACCGAGGACCTGAGGCGCTTTGTTGATCTTTGTCCCTAGTTGGGCCAGGGTCGCGTAGCTCGTCTGGCTCTCCAGATTCTTCTTGTTCAGGGCCAGGGCCGCGGAATATTCCTTCTGATCGGATCGATAGTTGGAAATACCGGTGAACACCGACAGGAGGATCAGAATCGCGCACAGAAGGAAAGTAAAAACGAACTTCGCGCTCGTGATCGTCTCCAGAATCTCTTTTTTGATGATGTCTTTAAGCATGGGATCCCTCCCCTGGATAAACGATATCTGTTTATTATGGCTCTTTTCAGCGGCATTTTCAACGCCCGGCCGACATCGGTTTTCCAGGCGGCCATGAATATTCCTACGGAAAGCCGGATCATAAGTTTAGGATTCTGAACGGACGAATAATCGGGGCGGCCGGACGCTCTACTCGATCCGGATCTCGTAGAGCTTCGGCCAGAGCTTGCCGGTCACAAAGAGGCGGTCGCCCCTGGCATCGTAAGCGATGCCGTTAAGGACGGCGTCCGTGTCGCCGCGGCTGTTGTCCCGAACAAGCGGTTCGAGGTCGAGCCAGCTTTTGACGCGGCCCGTGGCGGGGTGGATCCGGGCGATGACGCTTTTCATCCAGATGTTGGCCAGGATCTCGCCCCGAACGAACTCGAGTTCATTAAGATTCATGACCGGCCTGTCGCCGTCGGTCACGGTCAGGCGCCCCGTTTCTTTAAACGAAACGGGGTCGAGAAAGCGGAGCTCGGGCGTCCCGTTGCTCAGGATGAGCCTCCTTCCGTCATAAGTGAGGCCCCAGCCTTCCGGCTCGAAAGCGAAGTCACCGAGGAGGCGGAAGGTTTCCTTGTCGTATATGAATCCCTTTCCGTTCAGCCAGGTCAGCTGGATGAGCTTGTTGCCGAAAAGGGCCAGCCCTTCACCAAAGAGGGATGGAGCGAGCCGATGGATACTGAGAACGGCGCCTGTCTCAAGTTCGACCTTCCGGAGGGAGGAAAATCCCTCCCGGCCCGTGCTTTCATAAAGAAAACCGCCGTCAAACAAAAGCCCTTGGGTGAAGGCCTGGGGATCATGGGGAAATGACTGGATGACCCTCACTTTTTGAACGGGCGCCTGGGAGACCGCCGCTACAGCTGCGGACCGCTGCGAGCCGAAGCCGCTCGCGACCGCGGCAATCGCTAAAGACAGAGCTGCAAAGCGACGCATTGTTCGATCCTGTCCTTCTGGCATTTGGACGAACGGAAACTGTTTCCTCTTCCCGAAAAAGAGATTTTCCTTGTCTCGAGGGGAAAAGATCCCTTAGATCTCTCTCTGTCCTAGAGCAGGAACGGAATGAACGTTTTCGTCCTTCGTCGGTAAGCTGTGTAATCCTCTCCGAAGCGAGCCCGCATCTCGCCCTCTTCGATCAGGGCCGTCAAGCAGAGGGCGAGAACGACAACGAAGGCCAGGGCCGACGTCAGCGCTGTGACGCGCTTGAGAAAGATCCCCAGCCCGAGGAGCATGAGAGAACCATACATCGGGTGCCGGATGAACCGATAGATCCCGGTCTCGACGAGACGGGTCGAGTTCTCGAACTGGCCACGGGGGACGGCGAACTTTAGGTAGAGAGAAATGCTGCCCGCGGCAAGGAGGATGGACCCGGAGAGCAAAATCCAAGAGAGAATTTGAAGCGCCGACCACGGGTCATGGAACCAGACGCGGACATTGAGGAGAAAGAGGGCCAGGATGCTTTCGAAGGCGAAGAATCGGGCGATGCCGTGGTAGCGGCGGGCCCGGATCGAGACCGCCCAGGAAAGCCAGATAATCAGCGCCGACCCGGCCGCGAAATAGATCCAAAAATATTTCATGCGGATCGATCTTACCGGCAAGGAAAATCTGCGTCAACCTAGCGTTGCGTATCAATAACGGCTTTACAATAATCCTGGAACTGTCATTCCCGCGAAAGCGGGAATCCAGATTAAAAAGACTGGATTCCGGATCAAGTCCGGAATGACAACATTGTAAAGTCATTGCTGATACACAACACTAAAGCCGCGGACTTTACTTTTTGACCCAGCTGCCGTCGGCTTTCTGGATCATCCAGCCGGCATGGGCTTTCCCGATCCACTGCTCGGCGAAGATCTGTTGGACTCTCTCGATCAGACTGGGGTCGATATTGAGGGCTTTGGCCACTTCGGCGTAGAGGTCCTTGCGGTCCTGGTTTTCATCCTTGACGAGCTTCCTCAGCACGGACTTCTCCTGCAGGGACAATCCGTCCTCGTTCAGAACCTGGAGGTTTCCGTCCTTCGTCTCACCGAGGCGGACGGCGTCGAAGTGAGGAACGAGCTTATCGAACCGTCCCTTGAGGGACTCTTTGATGGCCCTGATCCCGGGCGTGGTCACCTCGGTTTCCTGCTGGGCGTAAAGCCTCGGGACCAGCGAAAAACTCGCCGACTTTTTCCCTTCGTCTTTTTTGACCTCGTCTTTGATCGTCTTGTCGGAAGCCCGGACCTCGTTGACGATGTCTTCGGCGGTTTTCCTGACCGCGCTTTCAGGGAAATAAATATTGACCGTGATGCAAGCCAAGAGGGCCAGAATCAATCCGGCCGAAAATGCCGCTTTCATCGATCTGATTTTCATCTTTGACCCCTTATTCAGAATTCTTTGCATTATGGAAATTATAGCAAAAGAAGGCGGTCCCGTCACTTTTTTTCTTGGCTCCGGCCGACGCGTTTCATCCGGCCGATCATGTCCTTGAAGCTGATCTTGTTGACCGGATTCCCATTGACCACGTCGATACCGAAAAACGTGGACCGCCGGACCAGATACTGGATTCTCCCCTCGACGATGGTTCCCTGGAGGGTGAAGACATCGTTTTTAAGGGAACAGGCGATGCCGATCCGGCTGTAGCTGAAGCTGTGGACGAGCTTGGTGAGGACGTTGTTCGAGAGCGCGGTCGATGGCCCATCGGAGCTGATGACGGAGAGATTATTCACCGCTTTCAGGCTGAATTTTCGGGAAACCCCCTTCCTCGGCACGGATATGATGGAGAGGAGGAAATTCTCGGGTTGGCCGTAGGAGAGGACAAAATCCCGGATCGACACGTCGACGATTCCCGTGACCTCGCCGAAAGGCACGGAAGCCGTCAATTTTCCCAGGTCTAGGCCGCTGATTTCCGCCTGGAAAACGATCTTTCGGCCGGCGGAAAAGACATCCGTGACGCGGATGTCGTTCATGGTCAGCCGGCCCCCGAAAATGTCGGCCAGCAATCGCCCCCTCAAGCGGAATTCGCCCGGCCTGATTTCCAACTCGCTCGTCGGGATCGAGGCCCATCCTGCGAGCTTGAAGCTCTCGGAGTTAATGGGAAGCTTGGAGAAGTCCAGGCCCGTCAGAGTCAGGTTGGAAACGCCCCTGATTCCACGGGATACGGGGTTAATGGCCAAGACGAACTGCCCCAGTTCGAGACGGGATCCCCATAGGCCGATTTCGATGGGGAAAAACAGGAAAAGGTTCTTGGTGGAATAAAAGTCAAGACGCAGCGCCTTCAAGACCACGACCGGCGTTTTGATCTCTTGGATCAGGATATACCCGGGAGCGAGAGAGTCATCCGTTTTTTCATCGCCCGGCGGGACGCCGTGAGAAAAAGAAAAAGGAAAATCGGCATCGATGCCGGCCAGACCGAGAGAGCCGTCCTTTTGCCTCGCCGCCGCCTCACGGACCTGGACCTTCCCCCGAACTTTGAAAGAGGTATCAAGCCGGATATCGACCTCCGCCTCGGCCTTACCCTGGACCTCCCAGGTCGAGGGCTGGCCGGGTCTCATTTTTCCTAAAAACGCATTCAGCGAAGCCAGGTCGATCGATGGCGCGGCCAGATGGAAATCGAAATGGGGTTTCGGACCGAAACCCAGCGACCCCCCAGCCCGGACTTCTCCCAGCGGTGGGAAAAAAACGGCGGCAGCGGCGTCGCGGACCTGCCTGAACTGAAGATCGAGCGTCCCCTTGAGTTCCAGCCGGACGGGCCCGCTCTGCCAGTTGAAATAGGCGTCCTTCCAGAGCGATTCCCCCTTGGCCAGGTTGAGTTCGAGGGAAAACGGAATCGCTTTATCAAAAGAAAGGATGTCCGCTTCAAACCTCAGCCGGGGATCGAGCCCCTCTGAGACGATGGCCCCGGAGGAATCCTGAAAAGCGACCTTGGATAGATCGCCTGTCCCTTTGACCCGATATCGCCGGGGGTCGGATGGTCCGTTCCTGATCGTAAGAGAGAGGTCGAGCTGTCCCCCGGGCTTCCAGGCTTTCATGGTTTCGGGAACGAAAGCCGGAAAAAACTTGAGGATATTGCCGATATCGAGATTCCGGCTGCTCAAGGACAGATTGACCTGCCGCTGTGGGTTCAATCCCACTTCTCCTGTGAGGCCGAAGCTGCCGAGACGGGGAACATCGACGGCCAGGGAATTGATCTTAACCGCCTGGTGGAGATAGTCGAGCTTCGTATTGCCGCTGATGGAAATGTCGTCCAGCTTCAGCTTCCGGTTTCCGGCCGACAGGACAAGCTCTTGGACCTGGGCTTTGAGCGAAGGGATGTTCACCCGGCTTCCTTCGATTTCGACAGGGAGACGGAAAGAGAATCCCCCGGCCTGGAAAGAGCCGGCGAGCAACCGGCCCTGACGGCCTTCAATAAAACCGTTGACACGGAGGCCGGCCGGCTCGTCCTGGAAATGAAGTTCCGCCAGGAGCACCTGATCAACGGAAAGGCTGCCCTGTTTCATGATGAAATGCGCCGGCGGCAGGTGGAGTGCGCCGTTGACGTAAATCTTAGCTGCGCCGGAAGCCGTCTCCCGCCGCAGGTCCCCCTCCCACTGGGCCGAACCGTCAAGGGAAAAGGCCGGCAGGTCCGGCGGGAGAAAAGGGGCGAACGTCTTTTTCGCCCGTTCGAGATTTTTGATGTTCAGCTTTGAGGAGATCGTCACAACGGCATTCTGGCCCAATTCGGCCAGGCCCGATCCCGAAAGAGCGACAAGGTCAGGAATATCTAAAGTGAACGCGGAGACGACGACGCTCCGCTCGCCGGCCAGAAAACCGGTCTTCAGGCTGAAACTCGGTCCCTCCCATTGCTTTTCGGGAAGAGAAATTGAAGAGTCCGTCAAGTCGAGGGTTCCTTCGAGCGAAAACGGCTCCGTACGGGGCCAGGTCGCCTCGCAGCGGAGGCCCGCGGCTAGGGTGACCTTGGGTTTGTCGCTGCGGAAATCAAGCCTGGTCACGATCAATCCTATGGTGGTCTTATCGGTCGCCGCGGCCTTGAGGTTTACGCCGGTTGCGGAAAGGTCCATCCCTTCACCAGGAAGGCTGAGGTGGAGCGATGCGTCCTTAACGACCAGGTCGCTGACGTATTCAAGGTTTCCGGAGACCATGCGGGCAAGGTCGCGGATGCTGACCGGCCCGGAGGGTGGGGCGTTCGGGTGTTCGGCGAATTCGATGTTCAGGCCGGAAACGGTCAGAGAGTCGAAGAACGGTTTTTGATTATTGATCAAGCGCCAGAGGCTGCCCGAGGCCTCCGCCCGGCCGATCCGCACATCCGCCCGGCCCGGCTTATTGACGAAGACCACCTTGACCGATTCGGCCTCCACGCGGAGGGGGAAAAGCCGGTAATTCAGCCGGCCGATCACAACGGTCAGGCCGGCCTTTTTCGAAAGGGTCTTTTCGAGAAAGCTTTTGAGCGTCGATTTGTGAAAATAGACGAAAAGGGAACAGGCGATGACGAGGAAGAGAACGGCGGCGAGAGCGATGGCGCTGATCCGGAAGATTTTCTTTTTGCCTCGCCTGATTTTGCCACCCTCTCCTGGTTCGGGTTTAAGATTCCCCATCTTGAAAACATGATATCGCCGGCCGCGGAGTTGTGTCAATGGCGAGGCAGAAGCAAAAACGGGGACGGTTCTCTTTTTCCTAAAATGAGATCCGTCCCCTTTTTTATCCCCAGGCGAATTTGGCAAGTGTCGGCGAATTATCGCAACGCTTATTTGATCTCTTCGAGGCGGGCCGTGAAGTGGCGCAAATGGGCCGGCTCTTCGACGATGCGGAAGCCGCGGATGGAATCCCTTTTTTTATGAAGGGCGATGAGGGCGTCGGCGACGACCTCGAGATGCGAGACGGTATAGACGCGCCGCGGGACCGCCAGGCGGACCATTTCCAGCACCGGGTAGGTCTCTCGTCCGGTCTTCGGGTCTTTTTTACCGAACATGACCCCGCCGATCTCCACACTGCGGACGCCCGCCTCCCGATAGAGGGCTACGGACAACGCCCAGCCGGGATATTGATGCCGGGGAATATGAGGCAGGAACCGGTCCGCCAAAATATAGACGGCGTGGCCGCCGATGGGCTTGAAGACCGGAACGCCCGCCCTGTCCAACAAGTTTCCAAGGTAGGCCACATGGCTCGTCCGGTGCTCGAGATAGTCGATATCCACGACCTCGTCCAAACCGCGGGCGATCGCTTCCAGATCGCGGCCGGCCAGCCCTCCGTATGTCGGAAAGCCCTCGCCGATGATCAGGAGGTTCTTCAGACGGCGGGTCAGGGTTGCATCGTTGTACGTTATGAACCCGCCGATATTGACTAGGGCGTCCTTTTTGGCGCTCATGGTCGCGCCGTCGGCGTAAGAGAACATCTCCCGGGCGATGGCCGGGACGGATTTCCGCGCCTGGCTTTTCTCCCGTTTCTTAATGAAATAGGCGTTCTCGGCAAAGCGGCAAGCGTCGAAAAAGAAGGGGATCTTCGAGCGCCGGCAGACGGCGCTGACCGACTTGATGTTCTCCAGGGAGACGGGCTGCCCGCCGCCGCTGTTGTTGGTGATGGTCAGCATCACCAGCGGGATCTTAGCCCGCCCCGTCTGCTCGATGAAACGCTCAAGCTTCCCGATGTCCATGTTGCCTTTGAAAGGATCGTTGGAATCGGGATCGTAGGCGGCATCGTCGACCAGGTTGACTGCGTGCGCTCCTCGGACCTCGACGTTGGCCTGGGTCGTGTCGAAGTGGATGTTGTTGGGAACCGAGTCCCCTTTCTTGACCATGGCCTCGAACAAGATGCGCTCGGCCGCCCGGCCCTGGTGAGTGGGGATGACATGGGCGAACCCGAAAATGTTCTTAACCGATTTCTCGAAGCGAAAGAAGCTCCGAGCCCCGGCGTAGGACTCGTCGCCGACCATGATGCCGGACCACTGCTTGTCGCTCATAGCCGAGGTTCCGGAATCGGTCAGCAGGTCGATGAAGATCTTTTCGGCGGGGATATTGAATAGGTTATAGCCGGCTTTCTTAAGCTCGGTTTCCCTCTCCGACCGGCTCGTTTTTTTGATCCGCTCGACGACTTTGATCCGGTAGGGCTCCACGGGTCGCTTGAGGTCACGCATATAATTCACCTTCCCCTTTCATCATCGCGAGGAGCGAAGCGACCGGCGATCTCCAAAACAAATCTCGCGAATTTTCAGAACGAAACCAGCTTCTTGAAGAACTCATATCTGGCTTGAACCTCGCTCGGCTGGAGCGTTTTGTAGCGGTCGATCCCGAAATCTTCGATGGTGAAGGAGGCCATCACGCTGCCGTAAACGGCCGCCCGCCGGATCTCTCTTTGGCTGAATCCGCCGACCTTGTCGAGATAGCCCAGGAAGCCGCCGGCAAAACTGTCTCCCGCTCCCGTGGGATCGATGACGTCCTCGGTCGGATTGGCCATCATGCTAAAGATAAAATCCCGGCCGAAGGCCAAGGCCCCGTGCTCGCCCTTCTTGAGGATGACGAGCTTCGGCCCCAAGCCCAGGATCCGCCGGCCGGCCTTGATGAGGTTGCGCTCGCCGGTGATCATCCGGATCTCCTCGTCGTTGCCGAAGAAGATGTCGACCTGCTTCAGGACGCGGAGAAGCACTTCGGGCTTGCTGTTGATCCAGAGGCCGATCGTGTCCATGGCTGTCAGCTTGGGTTTTTCGACCTGGAGGAAGATCGTTTCCTGGAGGTCGGGATCGATATTGGCCAGGAAGAGGATGTCCGCTTTCTTGTACGAAGCGGGGATCTCGGGACGGAAATTCTCGAAGACATTGAGGTCCGTCCGGATGGTCTCGCGCTGGTTCGGGTCATGGCCGTAGCGGCCCTGCCAGTGGAACGTCTTTCCGCCCGGGATGATCTTCAGCCCCTTGAGATCGATCGACCGCTTCTTGAAGAGGTTGATCGTCGCTTTAGGAAAATCCTCGCCGATCACGGCCACGATCTTCGGCCGGGTGAAATAGCTGGCCGCGAGCGAACAGTACGTGCACGACCCGCCGACGATCTTTTCCCTGCGCTCCCAGGGCGTCTCGATCGTATCGAAAGCGACCGACCCGACGATGACGAGGCTCATGAGACGTCCTTTAAAAAAATGGGGACATGTTCCGAATTCTCTTGAATTCGGTACGTGTCCCCGATTTTCGACCCCCTCGGGTCGTCCTGAGCGAAGCAAAGGATCCGACCCTTTGGGTCGTCCTGAACGAAGTGAAGGATCTCAATCAACCTCGGGAAGTGTGAATGAGATCCATCAAAAAACTCGGGACGACTCTTCGAGTCGGATTGCCCCGTCACTTCGCTCTTCGCAATGACAAGTTTGCCAAATTATTTCACGTAATTCCCTATGATCAACCGCAATTGCCTCTTCTTCGCCGGGGGGATCAGCTTCGGATCGGTGACGATGGTGTTCTTGAGCGCGGCGTGGCAATCGCACGGTCCCTTTAGCTCGACCGGCAATGTCGCCAGGGCCTTCTTGATGATGGCCTTGGCGTTGTCGATGTTCAGCTTCAGGTTGGCCAGAATGAGCTCGACGGAGACGTCCTCTTCCTCGGCGTGCCAGACGTCGTAGTCGGTGGCCAGGTTCATCGTCGCGTAGCAGATCTCCGCTTCGCGGCTGAGCTTGGCCTCGGTGGCCGCGGTCATGCCGATGACGTCACAGCCCCAGGAGCGGTAGATCTCCGACTCGGCTTTGGTCGAGAAGGCCGGGCCTTCGATGCAGATGTAGGTCCCGCCGAGGTGGGCCCGGACGCCGAGGCAGACGGCCGTGTCGTAGAGGAACTTGGCCAGGTCGGTGCAAACGGGCTCGGCCAACCCGATGTGGGCGGCGATCCCGCCGCCGAAGAAGGTGTTAATCCGCCGCGTCCGGTCATAGAACTGGTCGGAGAAGACGATGTCGCGCGGCCGGATCTCCTCTTTGAGCGAACCGCACGAATTGACCGAGATGATCCGGTCGACACCAAGCATTTTAAAACCATAGATGTTGGCCCGGTAATTGATGTCGATCGGAAGAAGCCGGTGGCCGCGGCCGTGGCGGCTGAGGAAAGCGACCTTGCGGCCCTCGAGCGTCCCGACGACATAGGCGTCGGAGGGAGCACCGAACGGGGTCTTGAGCTTGACCTCTTTGAGATTTTTGATCCCGTCGATCTCATAAAGCCCGGTCCCGCCGAGGATCCCGATCTCGGCGTGCGGCGGTTTTGACGCTTTCTTCGGCGGTTTGGTTGTCTGTTTTTTGGCGGCCATGCGTCCTCCTTGAAGTAGAAATACTTGTATATAATTTAACTGCATTCAAGTCAAGGAAGTGAGGATATGAAATTTGAAGCTTTTTCTCGTTCCTTTGATTTTTTGGCAGAAAAGCGGTATTCTATGGAAATTCAAAGAGTTATACGATGCTTAAGAATGATATCGGCTCCGCGGCGGCGGTCCTTCGCCAAGCCAAGCGCGTCGTCGTGCTTACAGGAGCCGGCATCTCGGCCGAATCCGGGGTCCCCACGTTCCGGGGCGAGCACGGTCTCTGGCGACAGTTCCGGGCCGAGGACCTGGCCACCCCTGAAGCCTTCGCCCGCGACCCGAAACTCGTCTGGGAATGGTACGACTGGCGGCGAGGGATCATCGCCGGCGTCGCGCCCAATCCCGGACATGTGACGCTGGCCGCCTGGGAAAAGCGATTTCCGGAGTTCGCCCTGATCACCCAAAATGTCGACGGGCTCCATGCCCGCGCCGGCTCGACCAATTTGGCCGAGCTCCACGGAAATATCTGGAAAGTCCGTTGCACGAAAGATGACACGATATCCGATGATCACTCCGTGCCCTTGAAGGAGATCCCGCCGCGCTGTCCGGACTGCGGGGCCTTGCTCCGGCCGCATATCGTCTGGTTCGGGGAGTCATTAGATTCGGATGTTCTAGGACGGGCCTTCGCCCTGAGCGCCGCTTGTGAGGTCATGCTGGTCATCGGGACCTCGGCCCTCGTCCATCCGGCCGCGTCCCTTCCCTACCGCGCGGCCGCAAGCGGGGCCAAGATCATCGAGATCAATCCGACACCGACGCTCCTGACCGGGGAAGCGGATATATCGCTCCAGGGAAAGGCGGGGGAGATCCTGCCGGAGATCGAAAGGCTTTTAGCGGTGAAATAAGGTGAGATTGCCACGTCGCTTCGCTCCTCGCAATGACATTTTTTTTGCGAGATGGCCACGACAAGAGGCTCGCAATGACATTGGTTGAATTTGAAAGGAACGCTAGACGATGAAATACGTCTTTTTCGACGCCAAGACAGGCCTGAGCGGCGATATGATCCTGGGCGCCCTGCTCGATCTTGGGATCAAGCCGGCCCTCTTCCGATCCAAGATGGCCGGGCTCAAGCTCCCCGTCCGCATCGAAATCAAGGAGACCGACCGGTCCCATTTCCGGGGCCTCAAAGTCGACGTCCACGTCAAAGATCACGGCTCCCACGCCCGCAAATGGAAGGACATCGCCGCGCTCATTAAAAAGTCGGATTTTTCCCAGACCGTCAAGGAACGCGGTCTGGCCGTCTTCAAAAACCTCTTCGAGGCCGAGGCCAAGGTCCACGGCTGCCGTTTCGAGGACACCCATCTCCACGAAGCGGGGGCCGACGACGCCCTCATCGACGTGATAGGATGCGCCTGGCTGGCCGAGGAGCTGGCCGTCGGCGAATTCTATTGTTCTCCTCTCAACGTCGGCGAAGGTTGGATCAAGACATCGCACGGCGTCCTTCCCGTCCCTCCTCCGGCCGTCGCCGAACTCCTCAAAGGCGTGCCTGTCTATTCGGCCCACGCCAAGGCGGAGCTCGTCACGCCGACGGGCGCGGCGATCGTCAAAACGCTGGTTAAAAAGTTCATCCCCTTCCCCGAACTGATTTACGGCAAAATCGGCTATGGCGCGGGTAGCCGTGAGATCCACGGCCTGCCCAACATCCTCCGCGTCTTCTACGGCGACGCGGCCCGCTTCTCGCCCGACAAACAGGTCTATCTCATCGAAGCGACGATCGACGATTCCAATCCCCAGGTCCTGGCGAGCTTCATGGACCGGGCCTTGGAACTCGGCGCCCTCGACGTCTATCTCACGCCCGTGGTCATGAAGAAGAACCGCTTAGGGACGAAATTGACCCTCCTGGCCGCCCTTGATAGAATAGACGGCCTGATCACGGCCGTTTTCAGGGAAACGAGCTCGATCGGCGTCCGGTATCATCCGGTCGAGCGGAGGGCGCTCGAACGGACGATCAAGACGATCCGGTTGTTCGGCGAGCCCGTCGGGATCAAGATCTCGACCCTCGGCGGGGAGCCGGTCAACGTCCAGCCCGAGTTCTCGGACTGCCTGACCGTGGCCCGCAAGAAAGGCCTCCCGGTCAAGGACGTCCTGCGGCTGGCGCTCAAGGAATTTTCGAAAAAAGGCTGAACGACGATGGCCAAGAAGCAAGCGACCCCCAGGCCTATGGACCTGGACAAGATCGAGAAAGGCGTCCGCCTCATCCTGGAGGGGGCCGGTGAGGACCCTGAGCGGCCGGGGATCAAAGCCACCCCGACGCGGGTAGCCCATATGTTCGCCGAGATCCTGGGCGGCATCAACGAGAATCCCGAAAAACACCTCCGGGCCATCCAGAACGAGCGGCACGACGAGATGGTCTTAATCAAGAACATCCCGCTGTATTCGATGTGCGAGCACCATATGCTGCCCTTCGCCGGCGTGGCCCACGTGGCCTATATTCCCAAGGAAGGGCGGATCGTCGGATTGAGCAAGATCGCCCGGGTCGTGGACGGCCTGTCCCGGCGGCTGCAGATCCAGGAACGCCTGACCAAGCAGATCGCCGACTTGATCAACGAGCACCTCAAGCCCCTAGGGGTCATGGTCGTGATCGAGGCGGAACATATGTGCATGTCCATGCGGGGGGCCAAGAAGCCGAAGTCCATTACCGTGACCTCGGCTGTCCGCGGCTCCTTCCGCACGAACCCCAGCACCCGCGCCGAAGCCATCAATTTGATCCGAGGAGGTACGCTCGGTGGAAAAGAAACCTAAACCCGCGTTTTACATAACGACGCCGATCTATTACGTCAACGACGTGCTCCATATCGGACATGCCTATACGACGATCATCGCCGACGCCCTGGCCCGCTTCAAGAAGCAGGCCGGTTACGACGTGTTCTTTCTGACGGGGACGGACGAGCACGGCCAGAAGATCGAGAAAGCGGCCGCCGAGAAGGGGCTGAAGCCGCGCGAGCTGGCCGACATGGTCGTCGGCCGGGCCAAGGATTTATGGAAGGCCCTGAACATCTCCTACGATTTCTTCATCCGCACGACCGAGCCCTTCCACGAGAAGGGCGTCCAGAAGGTCTTCCAGACGCTCCTGGATAAGGGCGACATCTACAAGGGCACCTACCAGGGTTGGTACTGCGTCTCCAACGAACATTTCCTCGCCGACGATGTCCCTCTCGAGAATGACGGGACCAAAATCTGCCCCGAATGCAACGTCAAAGCGACGGTCGTCGGGGAGTCGAGCTATTTCTTCCGGCTCTCGGCCTATGCCCGGCCGCTGCTCGACTTCTACGAGAAGAACCCGAACTTCGTCCGCCCTCAGGGCCGGATGAACGAGGTCGCGAGCTTCGTCCGCGGGGGGCTGAAGGACCTGAGCATCACCCGGACCACGGTCAAATGGGGCGTTCCGGTCCCCGGCGATCCCGCCCACACGATCTACGTCTGGTTCGACGCGCTCCACAACTACCTGACCGGCATCGGCTACGATTGGGACCTCGGGAAGTTCGAAAAATTCTGGCCGGCCACGATCCACCTCATCGGGAAGGACATCCTGAGGTTCCACGCCGTCTTCTGGCCCGCCTTCCTGATGGCCGCCGGTTTCAAGCTCCCCGTATGCGTCTATGGCCACGGCTGGTGGCTGAAGGACGACGCCAAGATGTCGAAGTCCAAGGGCAACGTCCTCGACCCTTATGCCATTCTCAAGCCCTTTGGGCCCGATCCCCTGCGCTATTTCCTGCTCCGCGAGATCCCCATCGGCAACGACGGCAATTTCTCGCACGAAGGGTTCATCCACCGGGTCAACTCGGATCTAGCCAACGACCTGGGGAACCTCGTCCACCGGACGCTGACGATGGTCCGGAGCTATTTCAAGGGAACGTTCCCGGAACTGGCAGCCGAAGGCGCAGACGACCGAAAGGTCCGGGAGGGCTTCGAACGGCTCCAAGCGACGGTCTTCGATCATTACTCCGCCACCGCCGTCAACCGGGCCCTCGAGGAGATCTGGGTCTACGTCAACACCGTCAATAAATATTTGGCCGACAACGAGCCCTGGAAGCTGGCCAAGGACCCGGCCCAGAAGCCGAGGCTGGCGCGGGTCCTCTATCAGGCCGCGGCGGCCATCCGCGGCATAACCTATCTCGTCTACCCGGTCATGCCGGGATCGGCCGAAAAGATCTGGGATTTTCTCGGTGAAACCGAGCCGATCCAAAAGACGACATATTCCGGGCTCACCTTCGACGGCCTGAAGCCCGGCCAGACGATCAAGGAACCCGTGGCCCTGTTCCCCAGGGTCGATCTAAAGGAATTCCTGGCCGAAGAAGCGAAGCCAACGGTGCCGGTCAAGCCGGAAGTAAAAAAAATGGAGGGAACCATGGACATCATCTCGTACGAAGAATTCAAGAGGATGGACCTGCGCGTCGCCCACGTCCTGAAGGCCGAAAAGGTCGAAGGGGCCCAAAAGCTGCTCAAGCTGCAGATCGATCTCGGGACGGAGCAGCGGCAGATCGTGGCCGGTGTCGCCGAGACCTACAAGCCCGAGGACCTGGTCGGCAAAAAGATCATCGTGATCGCCAACCTCAAGCCGGCCGTAATCCGCGGGGTTGAATCCGCCGGAATGCTGTTGGCCGCCGTCGTCGCCGACAAAGCCTATATCCCGTTCTTCACGGACGATTTACCCGCCGGCGCTAAAGTCAAATAACTAGAATAAACGCTATAAATGTCATCGCGAGGAGCGAAGCGACGTGGCGATCCGACCCATGGGGTCGTCCTGAGCGAAGCGAAGGATCTCAATCAACCTCGGGAAGTGTGGATGAGATCCCTCGAAAGACTCGGGACGACTCTTCGAGTCGGATTGCCACGCTCCCTACGGTCGCTCAATGACAAAGTAACAGCATTTACATTACAGATACTTCCGCAGGGCGGCGGCCGAGACTGCCCCGGCTCTAAGGATCCGGGGCCTATCTAAGGTCAGGTCGACGATCGTGGAGGGGAGTCCTCCGGGGGTCGGCCCCCCATCGACGATGAGGTCGACCTTCCCGCGGAATTCCTGAACGATCTTTTCCGGATCGGAGATCTCCCCATGGCCCGAAATGTTAGCGCTTGTCGCCGTGATCGGCACTCCGAGGTAGCGGACGAGATCCCTCAACCAAGGCACGCCGGGGACCCGCATCGCCAGCGAGCCGCCGGGACCCAACAATGCTGAGGGGTAAACGGCCTTGGCAGTGAGAACTAAAGTCAACGGACCGGGCCAGAATTCGCCGGCCAACGCTCGGAAGACCGGCGGCATGGAAAGGGCGATCTCTTCCGCCATTTTCACGTCCGAGATCACGATCGAGAGGGGCTTTCCCCGGTCCCGCCGCTTGAGTCGATACACCTTGGCAATGCCTTTTTCCGATGAGGCCAGGGCCCCCAGGCCGTAGAATGTTTCCGTGGGATAAGCCAGGACGCCGCCGCCCTGTAAAATCCCGGAGATCGAACGGAGCGCGTCCGGGGTGATGGCGCCCTGGTCGATTTTGATGATCTGGGTCTTTGTTCTCATGAGAGGGGCATCCGTGTCCATACTAAAAAGAGCCCCATCAAATGTCAATCCGCCCGGCTTCTGACCGTCGAACAGTTTCAAGACGAGGGGGACACGATACCCTGTCCCCGTCTTTTTAAACCGCATTAATCCGATCATTTCATTGTCTCCAACGGGGACAGGGAATCATGTCCCCGAAACTGATCGACGGTCAAGCCCGGCCTTTACAAATGTCCCGCCCGCGGATTAAACTAGCTTTCCATGAGCGATGTCGCGGCCTATCAGGGGCAAGAAAGATCCCTCATCCCTGCCTTCCCAGGGCCTGAATGACCGAGACGAGGACAACTGCCCCCTTTTCGCCACAATCCGGAGGCGCGGCTATCTCTGTGCCGGGTCG
>JAUYDS010000175.1 GCA_030691735.1 Candidatus Aminicenantota bacterium | reverse complement strand
TCGAGGGACAGCGTGTCCTTGATGCTCAGGACCTCGGCCGCCGCCGCCTCGGGCGTGTTGATCCGGGTCAGGACCTCGCGGGCTTCCTCCTCCCGGCCCTGTTTGACCAGCCAGCGGGGGCTTTCCGGAACGCGCAGAACGAGGCCGAAAAAGATGACCGCGGGGACGGTTCCCGCGGCGAACATCCAGCGCCAGTTCGACGGCCCCGCTCCGACGAGGATCCAGTTGACGAAATACGCCAGAAGGATGCCGCTGACGATGGTCATCTGGTTGATCGAGACGAGGGCGCCCCGCATCCGGGCCGGGGCGATCTCCGAGATGTAGAGCGGGCAGACGAGCGAGGCCGAGCCGATGGCCAGGCCGCCGATGAAGCGGAACACGAGGAACTGGTTCAAATTCTGGGGGATGGCGCAGCCGACGGCCGAGACGAAGAACAGGACGGCCGAGATGAGCAGGAACCGCTTCCGGCCGAGCCGGTCGCTGGCGACGCCGGCGATCCAGGTCCCGGCCATGCAGCCGACGAGGACGATGCTGACGGCCAGTCCTTCGCCGAACGAGGTCAGGGCGAACTTGTCTTTGAGGAAGCGGGTCGCGCCGGCGATGATGGCTGTGTCGAAGCCGAAAAGCAAGCCGCCGATGGCCGCGATGACCGAGACGAAGATGACATAGGCTCTACGGTTCATCATGGGGTACTCTTTCCATAGGATCGGCCAAGCCGGGGACACATCACTTTTTCCCTGAAAAAAGTAATGTGTCCCCGCCTTTATTCATTTATCTCATTCCGTGGAATTCGCGGAAGGCGTCGAACATGGCCGTGACGTTCGCGATCGGAACGTTCGCCTGGATGTTGTGGACGGCGTTGAAGATGAAGCCGCCGCCCCGGCCGAAGATCTCACAGCGGCTGAGGACCTCCCCGCGCACGGCGGCGGGCGTCCCGAACATCAGCGTCTTCTGCGTGTCCACGCCGCCGCCCCAGAAGACGAGGTCGGATCCGTATTCGGCCTTGAGCGCGGCGGGATCCATCCCGGCGGCCGAACATTGGACCGGGTTGAGGATATCGAACCCCGCTTCGATGATCGCGGGGATGAGCGTCTTGACCGCGCCGCAGGAGTGCTTGAACGTCTTCCAGGCCGTGTGTTTGTGGATCCAGGCGTTGACCCGCTTGTAATAAGGCGCGTAGAGGGAACGGAACGTATCGGCCGAGCAGAACGTGGACTGCTGGGTGCCGAAGTCCGTGCCGCAGACGAAGACGGCTTGGACCCGATCTCCGACCCTGGCGGCGATCTTCTCCAGGTTGGCCAGGGCGATCTCGGTCTGCTTTTCGAAGATCGCATGGACATAGGAGGGCCGGGTCAGGGTCGAGATGTACCATTCCTCGATGTCGCGGATGCCTTTGGGATATTTGAGGAAGGGCGCGGGAACGAGGGCTATGTCGCCGAAGGCCAGGCCTCCGAACGTGGCGATGACCGCCCTCCCGGTTTGAGCGGCGGCTTTCGTGGCCTCGTCGAAATAATCGAGGTCGCGGTCCGAGATCGGACCGAACTCTTCCAGGTTGTCGGCCGGGTCGAGCTTGGCGTCATCGATCGGCTCCTGGCGGACGATGGTGTCGAAGAAGAACCCGTCCTTGGGCAGGCGGGCCGAAGGCGGCGCGGAGAGGTCGCTCTTGGGATAAACGAGCGTGTCGCCGTTCGCGTCCTTGGTCGTCTTGAAATGCTCGGAGACAAGGACCTCGAGGCCGCTGTCCAGGCGCCACGGCGTCCAGTTCTCGTTGCGGAAGCCGAACATCGTCTCTACGGCGTAAACACCCTCGACGTCGAGACCGAGGGCGCGCTGTAAATCGTCCTCGATCAGGCCGAGCATTTGGTAGGGTTCGTGGACCTTGACCGGCCGTTTCTCCAGACTGTATCGGTCGCGGAGGGCGCTGACGATAGCGACGTGCATGCCCGTGACCGCCGTGCCGCCGAAATCCATCGGGATCCGGTCGGGCTCCTTATGGTTGAGCGCCCGGAGGACACGTTCTTTGCTGGTCATGAATAACCTTGAAGCGAAACCAGCTAGTGTTGCGTCTCAATAACGGCTTTACAATAATCCTGGAACTGGCATTCCCGTATCCGTCATTCCCGCGAAGGCGGGAATCCAGATTAAAAAGACTGGATTCCGGATCAAGTCCGGAATGACGACATTGCAAAGCCGTTGCTGATACATCGCACTTGTTCTTCAGCTTACTTATTTTCGGCCGCCTTTGCAAAAGGAAATCGAGGGCCTAGCCGCGGGCGAGGACGATGGCGAGCCGTTTGAGAAGAAGTGGAACCTCTTGAAATCACGATTTGTGACTTCAAGTTGGGGTGGCATGAGGCGTGCCGCCCCTTCTCCTTGACTTGCCCCGAGCCCGGCGATATCATCCGGCGTGTCAGGGAGGGCAATTTACAGGCTGGAATAAAGAGTCATGTCCGAAAACCTGATTGAGCGTTACTTGACCGATATGGGGGAAGTCCGCCGTTCAGGGGCCAACGTGCCGGAAACGTCTTTCTATCCGGCCTTGGAACGGCTGCTCTCAGACATCGGAAAGACCCTTTCCCCCAAGGTTCGCTGCGTCATCAACCTTGCCAACCGGGGCGCCGGGCTGCCCGATGGTGGCTTATTCTCCGCCGATCAGCTTCGACGCAAAACACGCGACGAAAACGCCAAGGAAAATCCTTTTCTGGTTCAGAATCCGTCACGCGGGGTGATCGAAGCCAAGCCCCCGGCTGAAGATGTCCGCCGAGTGGCCGGGACCAAGCAAGTGGAACAATACTGGAAACGGTACGGCATGGTCCTCGTTACCAACTTCCGCGCTTTCGCCCTTATCGGTCAAGGCCCGACAGGAAAGCCGTGCGTTCTGGAGTCCTTCTCTCTGGCTGAGGCCGAGAGTGAGTTCTGGAGGCTGACCGCCCATCCTCGCCTGGCGGCGGCGGAACATGGCGAACGCATGTTCGAGTATCTGAAGCGTGTCCTGCTCCTTAATGCCCCGTTGGCCGCTCCCCAAGACGTGGCCGGCATTCTCGCCTCGTACGCTCACGACGCGCGACTTCGCATCGAAAAGGTTGATCTCCCGGCCCTGACCAGCCTTCGGCAGGCACTCGAAGAGGCCCTTGGACTGCGCTTCGAGGGCGAGAAAGGCGAGCATTTCTTTCGTTCGACGCTCATTCAAACCCTTTTCTACGGCGTTTTCTCGGCTTGGGTCCTGTGGGCGCGACGGCGCGACGCCAAGCC
>JAUYDS010000160.1 GCA_030691735.1 Candidatus Aminicenantota bacterium | reverse complement strand
ATGTCCGACCTTTTAATCCCCCTGAATTGTGTCAGGGGGGAGGGGGTTTAATATTATTATGAAGTCTTTGACCTGCTTAGATCGCTCCTCGTGATGACAGGCTCTATCGGCAATTTCGGGGGGCGACCGCGTCTTTGACTTTCGCGTCGCGAGTGAGATAGAATTCAAAAACACAATGACAGGAGGGATGTCGCGCGAAAAAAAAATAAAATATCAGTTGCCAACGAACCTAGAATTCCTATATTATTTCTAGCCTTTAGCGATCCGTCCCCCGCGGCGGAAAGGAATCCTAAGCGATGAAACGTATCCTGAAATTTTTCACCTCGATCAAACTGGCCATCGTCCTCTTGATCATCCTGGCCGCGGCCTCGATCCTGGGCACCCTCATCCCCCAGGACCGGAGCCTCGAAGAATACGCGGCCCGCTACGGAACGCTGTCCACGCTCTTCGTCCGGCTCCAGCTCACCGGCCTCTACCATTCGATCTGGTACTTGACCCTGCTCGGCCTCGTCGCCCTTAACATCATCGTCTGCACCCTGGAACGGCTCTCTCCGAAATGGCGTCGCGCGACGAAACCACACATCACCGCCGACGCGAAAAGTCTCTCGGCGCTCAAGACGAACGTCCGGATCAAACGAAGCGCCCCGCTGGCCGACGTCCAATCCGAGGTGACGAAACTCCTGGCGGGAGCGCACTACAAGGTTCGGACCGAGACGCAGGGACCGCGGATCGCCGTGCTCGCCCGGAAGAGGATCGGGGGGATCTTCGGCTCGGACGCGGTCCATCTCGGGCTCCTGATCATCCTGGCCGGCGGCATCCTCAGCGGCGTCACGAGCGTCCGCGAGAATATCCCCCTCTACGAAGGCGACATCAAACCCGTGCTTAAAGCCGACTTCAAAGTGCGCTTGGACAAGTTCACCACGGAGTATTACCCCGATGGCAGCGTCAAGGCCTGGAAGAGCGACCTGACCGTCCTGGAAAAGAAGACACCCGTCCTGTCCAAGACGATCGCCGTCAACCACCCCCTGACCTATAAAGGATATTCTTTTTATCAGACAAGCTACGGCTGGAATTGGGACAGCCCCGCAGTCGAGATCTGGGCCAAGAGCAAGTCCGATCCGGCCTACCTCAAAAAAATGACGCTCAAGGTCGGCGATCGGGCCCTGCTCGAGGACAAGGGGCAGACCACGATCGCCGTCCAAAGGTTTCTTCCCGATTTCGTCCTCGGCGAGTCGAACCAGCCCGAGAACCGGTCGGACCAGCCCAACAATCCGGCCGCTCTGATCGAAGGTTTCCGCGGCGCCGAAAAGGTCTTTTCCGGCTGGATCTTCGCGAATTATCCCGACTTCGCCCAGATGCACGCCGCGAACGACAAAGACAAGGGAGCCGAGACCGACCTGGCCTTCGAGCTCAAGAAATTCGAGGCCGGCCAGTTTTCGGTCCTTGAAGCGGCCAAGGACCCGGGGGCGAACCTGATCTGGATCGGCTGCGCTCTATTAATGCTCGGCCTCGGCCTGGCCTTCTACTGGCCGACCTGGGAGATCAAAGCGGTCCTCGAGGAGAGCCAAGGCAAGACCGACCTCGTCGCGGGCGGCGTCGCCGCTAAGAGCCGGGAAGCCTTCGGCGCCGAATTCGAAAACATCGCGGCCGCGCTAAGGAGATCGAAATGACCGAATCGACCATCTTCCTCTTGACCTTCATCCTTTATATTATATCGGCCTTCTTCTATCTGGCTTTCCTCTTCTCCAAAAAGCCGGGCCGGGCCAAAATCGGGTCGGTCATGGCCGTCATCGGCCTCGTCCTGCATACCGCGGCCTTGATCGTCCGGACTGTGGAGAGCGGCCACGCCCCGTTCACCAACATGTACGAATCGCTGTCGTTCCTGGCCTGGGCCTCGGTCCTGGCCTTCATCATCATCGACAAGAAATTCGGCATCCCGAGGATCGGTCCCTATCTGATGCTGATCGCCATCGGCCTGGTCGCCCTGGCCTCTTCGCCGCTCATGCCCAAAGACGTGACGCCGCTCGTCCCCGCTCTCCAGAGCTACTGGCTCTGGCTCCACGTTTCGGTGACGCTCCTCGGCGAGGCGTTCTTCGCCGTCGCCTTCATCACCAGCCTCATGTACCTCACGGCCAAAGAACCGGAGAAAAAGGAGCGGATGGATTCCGTGAGCTACCGCTGCGTCGCCGTCGGATTCCCTCTGTTCACGCTGGGGGGGCTTGTCTTCGGCATGGTCTGGGCTTACAAAGCCTGGGGAACCTATTGGAGCTGGGACCCAAAGGAGGTCTGGAGCCTCATCACCTGGATCGTGTTCGCTCTGTACCTCCATACGCGGATCGTCATGGGCTGGAAGGGAAAAAGATCGGCGATCATCGCCATCATCGGCTTCCTGGCCGCCCTCTTCACCTATTTCGGCGTGAATTATCTCCTGGCCGGTCTTCATAGCTATGCATAAAATAGATGGGGACATGCACCGAATCAAAGCATTCGGTACGTGTCCCCGATTTAAATCGGTGCGTGTCACCGGATTTGTCCGAATTGATAAGGATTTTTAAATATGGATGATTCACGTCCTCCCTTAATCGAATCGCCCGACGGACGTCACGTCTCACCCCCCTGCTGCGCCGAGGGCTCATCTCAAGTTGCCGTTTCCAAGAAAAAGAAGCGGAAGATCCGGCCCAAGACGGTGCTGATCGCCCTGGGCGTCCTTCTTGTCGTCTTCGTCGCCTCGGTCGAGCTGACCTCGACATCCAAGTTCTGCGCCGTCTGCCATTATATGAAGCCGTTCTATCAGAGCTGGCAGAATTCCTCCCACAAAGAGATCGAATGCAAGGTCTGCCATTATCCGCCGGGGATCCGGAACACTCTCAAGGCCAAAATGGAAGGCCTGGTCATGGTCGGCCGCTACTGGACCAAGCTCTACCTGAAATCCAAGCCCTGGGCCGAGATCCAGGACGAGAGCTGCCTCCAGAAGGGCTGCCACGACAAACGGCTCCTCGAAGGCCCGGTCCAGTTCAAGACCGTCGCCTTCGACCACAAGGCCCACTTCGCCGATCTCCGGCGGGGCAAGGAGCTCCGCTGCACGAGCTGCCATTCCCAGATCGTCCAGGGCCAGCACATCACCGTCACGGAAGGCAGCTGCTTTATCTGCCATTTCAAGAAGACCGAGAATTTTCCTCAGGTCAGCGCCTGCGCCAACTGCCATAAAAAGGATTTTCTCGTCTCGGACAAGTCCCGCTACAGCCACCAGGTCGTTTATGACAAGAATTTCGCCTGCGACAAATGCCACAGCCAGGTCATCGTCGGCGATGGCGTTGTGCCGCGGGAGAACTGTTTCAAGTGCCATTTCGAAAAGGAGCGTCTGGACAAGTACGACGACACGAACCTGGTCCATGCCAACCACATCGCCAAGAACGAGATCGAATGCACCCAGTGCCACTTGGCCATCCAGCACAAGATCGTCAAGGACGTGGAAACGATCGCCGACTGCAAGACCTGCCACACCGGCTCCCACCAGGCCCAGAGGATCCTCTACACCGGCGATGGCGGCAAGGGCGTCGGCCATACCCGGCCCAACGTCATGCTCGAAAAAGGCCTGAGCTGCAAGGGCTGCCACATGTTCCATGAGGAGACCGGCGGCCGGCTGCTGAAGAGTGAGACCTCCATCTCCCGAGATCAGGCCTGCGAATCCTGTCACGGCAGGGGCTTCGGGAAGATCCTGAAGCAGTGGGAGACCTCGACCCAGACCAAGCTCCAGACGATCAACGGCATTTATCAGAAGGCCGCCGAGGAAGTCCGCGGGGGGAAAGCGGATCAGCGGACCAAGTCGGAAGCCCTCCTCGAAGAGGCCGCCTTCAATATCGACATCGTGGACCGGGGCAAGAGCGTCCATAACATGACCTACGCTCAGGAGCTTCTCCATGCCTCCCTGACCAAAATCGAGCAGGCCCTGGCCCTCTCCGGCTCCTCATATAAACCCGACCGGACCTCTTTCAAAGAACAGAAAACGCCGAACGCCTGTCTGAACTGCCACCAGGGCATCGATGAGACCATCGCCCCGGCCTTCGGTTTGAATTTCCCGCACAAGAAACACGTCGCCGTCCAGAACATGGACTGCTCGAGGTGCCACTCCAACGCCAAGAAGCACGGCGAGCTCATCGCCTCCAAAGCCTTCTGCGCCACGTGCCACCACAAGGATACCAAGAAGGACTGCGGAGGATGCCATGGGCTACAGCAGATCCTTTATAAGGGCGGGACGATCGGCGGGGAAAAAGTCGAGAAGGACATCATGGCCGAGGCCGAGACGGACTGCGCGGCCTGCCACGTCACCAAGCAGGACCAGGTCGTCCGGCCCACGGCGGCCCCGTGCGTCAGTTGCCACGACAAGAACTATGAAAAGACGTTCGAGGACTGGCGCGGAGGGATCAAGAAGATGATGGACGAGGCCCGGACCGCCCTGCG
>JAUYDS010000135.1 GCA_030691735.1 Candidatus Aminicenantota bacterium | reverse complement strand
GATCCCGTCCAGGGCGACGATCTCTTGGCTGAATGTGACGCCGTTTTTCTCGGCCTGTTTGATCTCCTTTTCTTCGACAGCCCGGGAGGACTCGGCGACGTCGCACGTGCCGTTGAGGAGGGCGGCGATGCCGGTCCCGGAGCCGCCGCCCGTGACCGCGATATTCACCTTCGGGTGAAGCTTATTGAAGGCTTCCGCCCAGGCCTGACCGAGGTTGACCATCGTGTCCGAGCCTTTGATCTGGAGGGAAACCGACTTTTGAGGGACGTTGAGCGCGGCGGAAAGGGGGAGACCAAGGATGCCAGCGCTCAGAAGAACGACGGCCGCAACAGTTCGCTTTTTCATATATATGTTCTTATCTGAGCCGGGTCGCCAAAGATTTTAGGGGATCGGAAAAAAAGTCATTTAATTATAAAAGCGCGGCCGCTCGAAGTCAAGCCGTCGCGGAAGAGGCGGATTTGAACATCGACGGGTAAACGTGGTAAATTAAGGGAACGGGAGGCCGATATGGAAAGGCTGTTTGACGAGGAACTCAATAGGCTCAAGGAAAAGCTGCTCCGGATGGCCGGGATCGTCGAGGAGTCCGTGGCCCTGTCCATCGAAGGGCTGAAGGACCAAAAGGAAGAATTGGCCCACGAGGTCATCAGGAGGGAGGAGAGCGTCAACCTCCTCGACGTCGAGATCGACGAGACCTGCCTGCGCCTGCTCGCCCTCCGCCAGCCCATGGCCGGGGACCTGCGCCTCATCACCTCGGCCATGAAGATCGGTGTGGACCTCGAACGGATGGGCGACCTGGCTGTCAACATCGCCCAGCGGACCCTCGAACTGCTCAAGGCGCCGCTCTTGAAACCGCTGATCGACATTCCCCGGATGGCCAAGCTGGCCCAGGCTATGCTCAAGGACGCCATTCAGGCCTTCATCGATCGCAACGACACGCTGGCCTGCGAGATTTGCCAGCGGGATGACGCCGTCGACGCGCTCGAGAACCAGATCTTCCGGGAGCTCCTGACCTACATGATCGAGGATCCCGCCACCATTTGGAGGGCGGTCGGCCTGCTTCTCGTCAGCCGCTATCTGGAGAGGATCGCCGACCACGCCACGAACATCGCCGAAAACGTGATCTATCTCGTCAAGGGCCGATCGATCAAGCACAACATCGACAAGATCCGCTCCGCCGGCTGCGACGCCGTCTGACAAAACGAAAAGAATTTCTTGATTTTCGGTTTTTTTGCTATACTAGGGAAAAGTTTTCTCGTGCCGGCTGGAGAAAACGACACTTACCTCTTAAATCATCATTTTCCCTTTTCTGCTGTAAATAACAGCCGGCATCTTCTTCAGCCGATCCTCATTCGAGTCATTGAATAGATTGGCGATGAAATCGATCCTGCTCTTCAAGCTCGGCGGGTTGGGCGACCTCCTCGTCGCGCTGCCCTCCTTCAGGCTTCTGCGCCGCGCGTTTCCCGGCGTTCGGCTTCATCTGGTCGGCCGGAACGATTATGGAGAGCTTCTCCGGGACGCGGGCGTCATCGACGGCGTGTTCTCCGCGGATGACGCCGCGTGGGCGCCGCTTTTCGAAGAAACCGGCCGCCTTCCAGAGCCCGTCCGAAGCCGGCTCTCGAGATATGATCTCGTCCTGGGCTGGTTTTATAAAAAGGGGACGAATCTGTCCTCTTTTTCGTTAGGGCCCTCGTTCCGCGCATTCATTTATGATCCCGCCTCCCGCCTCACCGTCAGCCGATTTTTTTTCGATCGAACAGCGGAGCTCATCCACGGCGGCCGGGGCCCCGGGCTTTGCCCGGGGGTCCACTTCCGCCGCGAAGGCTCGTCCCTTGACGAGCTCGGAGCTCCCGCCGCTTCGTTTGAAGCGTGTTGCCATCTGCCCTTCTCGGCGGATGGGACCGACGAGGAGCGTTCATCCCCAAGCCGCCTCCCCTCCAAGGTCGTTATCCATCCCGGCAGCGGAAGCCCCAAAAAATGCTGGCCGCTCGAGAGGTTCCTGGCGGTGATGAACGCCCTCCGGAAAGACGGTTGGAGCGGCGCCCTGGTGACGGGAGAAGCGGAAGAGCGGATGGACGAGAACCTGCGGAGGACCGCCTTCCCTCCGGGCTGGCGATGGCTGATTCGTCCGCCCCTCTTTGAACTGGCCGGGCTGCTCCGATCCGGCGCTCTTTATCTAGGCAACGATTCCGGAGTGACGCATCTGGCGGCGGCCTGCGGGGCGGAGGTCGTCGCGATCTTTAGAAAAGATGTCGAAGCGGCCTGGTCGCCGTTCGGAGGGGCCGTCGTCTTGAGCGCCGAGGAGGTGGCGGGGATATCCGTGGAGGACGTTTTAGCGGCCCTGTCCCGGCGTTTATCGCGGCCCGTCCGATGATCGATTTTTTGGAGTTTGTCGGGACGGCTTCATTTATTCAGCTGGTTGAGCGTCTTGAAGAGGATCGCGTATTCGGGCCGGTCCGTGGTGCTCTGGCCGACGTATTTGAACTGGCAGATCCCCTTCTTGTCCACGAGGAAGACGCTGGTGATGCACTGGTCGACCTTGCTCCCGCCCCATTCCGTGGTGAATAAGCCGAGGCCCTTGGAGACCTTCCGATCGCCGTCGATGAGCAGGGGGAAGGGCGTCGGGACCTGGCCTTTCTCCAGGCTCAGGTTCTTGGGGAACATCTCCCGCCGGCGGAGCATTTGGGCCTTGCCCTGCTCGTCCAGCTTGTCCGGTTCGGGCGGATTCTTCCAACCCTTGATCTTGTCGAGCTGATCGGGATTGCTTTCGACCCATTGCTTGACGACGTCCGCGGCGTAGGGGAAGACGAAGACGACTTCGACATCGTATTTTTTCCGGATCTCGGCGGATTTCTCGAGATCGACGAGCTCGGCGTATTTGTAGTTGTCGATCGTGCACCAGCGGGCCTCGGCGGCGAATCCGCGGGGGAAGATCAGCATCACGTTCTTGCCTTTGAGGGAGGACAGGGTGAGCGTACCCCCCTGGTAGGCCGGCAGGGTGAAGTCCGGCATCGGCTGGCCGATGGTCACGGGCTTGATCTCTCCGCTCTGAGCGTGCAGGAGCGCTCCGGTCAGGACGAACGACAGGGCGATGAGCCCGACGGCGGACAGGGCTTTTCTCATGAACGACTCCTTCTCGGTGTTATCGGTCCCGATCCTGTTGGAAAGGAACAACCGTGGTTATTCTAGGGCTTTTTCCCGCGTTTTGCAAAACGGGAACGAGGCCGGGAAGGACGGCGGCGGGGCCGTCTTTGATCCGGCTGGAATAATCGACCTCGATTTGCTACAATTCGGAAAGAGGCGTTGAACGGTGAATCATCTCAGCATCGCGGCCGACCTATCCGAGCTCGACAGGGTCCGGCAGTTTCTCAGGGAGACCCTCGCGGACATCGACATCTCCGAGGAGAACGGCTTCAAGATCGAGCTGGCCCTCGTCGAAATGGTCGTGAACGTGATCCGCTACGGCTACCCGGACGGCGGCGGCGAGCTGGCCATCGAGATCCGCAAGGACCGCCGCCGCGTGATCATCGAGATCCGGGACTCCGGCATCCCCTTCGACCCCTGCCGGGCCCCCAAACCGGACATCGACAAGGTCATTGCCGCCGGCCGAAAAGGCGGACTCGGGATCTATCTCACGCGCGAAATCATGGATGAATGCCTCTACCGCCGGGACGGAGACCAGAACGTCCTGACGCTCGTCAAGAAGATCTGAGCTCGGGCGGTGTCCCGCCGCATCGATTATTTCTCGTAGAGAACGTTCTCGGCGCCGTTCTTCGCGACGAGCTTGTCGATTTCCTTGACGATGAGGTCCTTGCGGATCAGAACGGCTTTGATCTCGTCGTCCGATAAATATTCGCCGACCGCTTCCTTGATCTGTTCGACGGTCAGACCCTTGATCTTCTCGAAGAACGCTTTGGGCAGTTCCTTCATGACCATCGGGCCTTCCGGGTGCTTCTCGGTGTAGGTCAGTTGTTTGATGAATTTTCCCGACGACCTGAAGCTGCGGGAGTGGTCGATGAGGATCATCCGCCAATCCTTCATGACGATCAGGTAGTTGTCCTGGTGCCGGTCCTCGTTGCCGATCAGATTGTCGAAGGCCCGCTGCAGGAACAGACTTCGGTTGTAATAAAAAACTTTATAAGACGGGGGCTTGATCTTCTCCTCGTTCAGCTTCCTGAGGGATTTCGTGTCGTCGACCCATAGCTGGATGGACCCCCGGTTCTCCTTGAACCGGCGTTCGGCGGTCGGAGGGACCATGTTGAGCCCCAGCAGCTTGTCCAGTTCATAGCCGGCGACCTCGTACATCCAGCTGTCGATGTAACCTTTAGGGCGTCCCGTGATGTCTTTCCAGAGCGCTCTTTTGGTGACGTCCCCCTGCTTGAGCGTCAAGACCCAAGGATTTGTCACGGCTCCCGAGGTCATCTGTTCACTGGCGATGATCTCGGCCGTCTTCAGGAATTCCTCCCATTTGGCCCGCTCGGCGAGCTCTTCGGGCAGGAACTGGGCGAAGGCCGCGGCGCCGAGAGCCAGAATGCCGAACATCAGCCCCAGGACAATGATCGATCTTCTTTTCATCATTTTTCCCCTTTCTCCTTTCGTCCGATTTATCGATCAATAAAGAACGCTGTTCTCCCCGTTCTGTTTGATCATGTCCTCGATCTCTTTCATGATGAGCGGGATCCGGGAGACGACTCCTTTGATCTCCTTGTCGGTCAAATACGGGCCCACAACCTGCTTGAGGACGGCGGCGTTCAGGCTTTTGATCTTCTCGACCAGGGCCCGGGGCACCCGTCTGAACAACATCGGTCGGCCGTCCTCGAATTTGAAGATCCCGTTCGCGCCGAACACGAGCTGCCGGACGAACTTCCTGTCCGACTGGAAAGCGCGGGAGTGATCGAAGAGGATCGTCCGCCAGTCGTCGGTGAAGAGGATGTTCTGCTGGGTCCGGTCGGCGTTGGCGATCAGGCAATCCCACAGCCGGGCGATGTATTTCATCTTGTCGGTCCGCTCGAGGACCTCCTCGGGAAAGCTCTCCCCGGCCTCCATCATTTTCAGGAGGCTCGTTTTGCTCTCGGCCCAGAGCGAGAGACATCCTTTTTTCCCTTGGAACTCCCGCTCGACCACGGGAGGGACCGCGTTCAGGCCGATGAGCTTGTCCAGGCGGTAAGCGGCGATCTCGTATTTCCAGTTGTCGGAGACGCCGTCGGGCTTGCCGTCCGGATTTTTCCAGGCCGCTTTCTTTTCGATATCGCCCTTTTTTAGATAGAGCTTCTGGGGCGCTGTGACGCCCTCCCCGATCGGTTCGGACTTGACGATGTCGGCCGTCAGGAGAAAATCCTCCCATGCCTCGCGCTGGGCGATCTCCTCGGACTTGATCTGGGACAGACCGGGAACCCTGGATGTAAGAAGACAGGCGAAGACGACGGTGATCCAGATTTGCTTTTTGATGGCCGAACCTCGATCCGACAATTTCCCTCTCCGGCGATGCTTTGAGTTTAATGCCGAAGCTTCGTAAAAATCAAATGAAGGGGTCCCCCCCGCTCCCCCGACAGCTTTTTCTGCTCCCGGACGATAAGATAGGTCGTTCAATAAAGCACGGCCTTCTCGCCCTCTCTCGCGATCAGGCCGTCCAGCCGGGCGACGATTTTTCTTTTTCGTTCATTGAGAGCGTTGATGTCCTTATCGCTCAGATACGGTTTGAGCCGGGCTTCGATGATTTGGCGGGCGATCTTCTGGAGATGTTCGAAGAGATGCCGCGAACAGCGGTTGATGGGACAGTCGGCCCCCAACCCCTGACTGGGGGCGAACGCTTCGGCGAAATCCACGCGATAGACCTTCCATGTCTCCTTCCGGATGAGGGTGTCATCCTTGTCCAGGCACGGGTCTTTGACCAGGGCTTCGAAGACCTTGATCTCATCCAGCCGGTCCAAAAACGCTTTCAAGTCGGGCGGCTGGAGGCGCTGGCGTTCCCGGTCGGCCTCGCTCATGCAGTCCGGCAGGAAGTACTGCAGAGAGCCTTTAAATCCCTCGATCTCGCGTTCCACGGTCGGCGGGATGATATCCAGATCGAGGAGCTTGCTCAGCTCATAGGCCGCGAGCTCGTATTTATACGAATCGACCATGGGATTCGGCCAGGGGGCATGAACGCGCTTGAATATGCCCTGCAATTTCGTTTTGCCGTCGTCCATGGTGACTTTCCAGGGCATAGTCCGACCGGTCGTGGCGTCTTTTTTGATCGAGACGATGGGCGCGGTTTTGAGATAGACTTCGATCTCCCTTGGGCTGAGATCGGCCGGCTTCGCCGTTTCAGAACGGAGGAATTCCGCTCCAGAACAGGCGATGGTCAGCAAACATGTCATCCCCAGAATGATCTTTTTCATGATTCACCTTCCGTCCGGCCGAAGGATGAGCGTCTCGCGCGTCAAGCCCCGAACGCGCTGCCTTATCTTCAGGCGTCCAGACGCGAAACTCTCCCTTTTCGATGATCAGGGCGCTGGGATGGCTCTCCATGCCCATGAAGCTCGAAATGCTCGTATCGATCATGAAGAGGCGCTTCCCGAACCTGTTCATGTATTCCAAAGAGACGGCGCTCTGGATGGGCGTGTGGGCGACGACCATGGACTTGGCCCCGAGGTTGGCCAGGATCCTGTCGAACTCTTCCTGCATGAGGGCTTCGTCATTCGAGGCGAGGCCGCGGTACCAGAGCGGTCCCAGCGACTGGTAGACGATCCGGGTGTTGCGTGGGGACCACGGGCGGCCATATTCGATGTCATCCATGATTCGCGTCAGTTCCCTGGTCAGGACGGAGTTCAGCGTTTCCAGTTTCCATGTGGAGAACTGTTCGCTGACGCCGCCGTGGAGAAAGACGGTGTCGTTGATCTTGATGACGGCGTTGTGTTGGGCGATCCACGTCCCGTAGTTTTTGTTGAAGGTTCGCGTATAAAGACGCTGGGCATCCGGATCCGTCAGCAGATCCTCCCATAGTTTCGTGAGATCTCCACCGTTCTCCGGCTTTTCCTTGAACCGGGCTTCCTTGGCCGCGACGTAGCCGGCGGGAAGGAAGGATTGGAACTGCTTCTGTGTGACGTAGCCGTAGCGGAAGGAGAGCTCGAGGATGTTCATCTCTTCGTGGTTCCCGATCAGGAAATGAACCATGCCGCCGGCGGCCGGGGCCTCTTTTTCCAAGCTTCTGATCAAGTCCAGGATCTTCTTGGCATCCGGCCCCCGGTCTATGATGTCGCCGGTTTGGACGAGATGCGTCTTCCCGCCCGTCCAACGAAGGCCGTCATCGATAAGGCCGGTTCCCTTGAGAACGAGGACGAAATTATCGTAGTCCCCGTGGAGGTCGCCGACGGCGACGATCTTATCGACCCCCGTCCAGACGCACGGTCGGCCGGCGGCCGAAGGGGGCGATGGAGACCCTTTCGGATCGCGAAGCGCCGTCGATCCGGGGATGGAGCGCGCGGCCGCGCAACCCATGCTGGCGATGATGAGAACCAGGCCGAATAAAGCGAGGCCTCTGGAGGGGAGAAAGGACCTTGCCGGGAATTCGGCCTCCCGCCGCTTTTGCTTTGGATTTATCGTGGTCTTCTCCTCTTTCGAAACCGGCCCACGTCCGTAATATTAAATCAATCCGCGGATTAGTCAAGGGGGGCGTGGGCTGACCGTCGAACAGTTTCAAGACAAGGGGGACACGATACCCTGTCCCCGTCTTTTTAAACCGCAATAAACCGATAATTTCATTGTCTCCAATGGGCACAGGGAATCATGTCCCCTAAACTGTTCGACAGTCAGGGGAGTGGGCTGAACGCGCTTCAGGTCCACGGCGGTTGACTATTTCCGGCCGGCGTATTATCTTATTGCCGGACAAGAGACAGGCGGATCATGAGAGACCCGAGTGGAAGGACGGCATGTTCGCTCGCATGATGACTCTATCGCTTCAACCCGAAAGCATCGAGGCTGCCGTCAAGCTCTTTCGGACGAGCGTTATTCCCGGCGCCAGAAAACAGAGAGGCTTCCGCGGGGCCTGTTTTCTCCTCGACCGCCCGGCGGGAAAGGGCGTCGCCGTCACGTTCTGGCGAAACGAGGCGGATGCCCGGGCCAACGAGGAAAACCTTTTTTTCCAGGAACAGCTGGTGAAGTTCCTCCCTTATTTCGCCCGTCCGCCGATTCGTGAAGGGTTCGAGGTCAGTATTCATTACTTGGAAACGCAGCTCAAACCGAAACCCGCCGGGAAAATCAAAAGAAAGAAATAAGCGCGATCGCGCCCATTGGGACGCTCGAGATGAGCGTCCTCCCACAGAGGGAGGGGCGGTCGAAATCGGCGGCCGCGCGTCGCGCGGCCGGTAAGGAGGGAGAGCCCATGTTTGCCAGAATGACTATTCTCCAGCTCAACCCGGAACGGATCGACGACGGCATCGAGATCTATCGAACAAGCGTCGTCCCCGAAGCCAAAAAGCAAAAAGGCTACCGCGGGGTATGTCTTTTAGCCGATCGCGCCTCGGGGAAATCCATCTCCGTCACATTCTGGAGAACCGAGAAGGACGCCATCGCCAACGAGGAAAGCCTCTATTACCAGGAGCAGCTCGTGAAATTCATCAGCTTACTCGCCGGCCCGATGATCCGCGAAGGATATAAGGTCAGCGTCCACTGCCTGGAGACGGAAGCCGGCGCGAAACCAAAGCCCAAGGCCGAGAAGAAACAGGCGGTTAAGAAACGCGGCAAGAAATAAGCGACAAGGGGGACACCCTATTCCGTCCCCAAAATGGGATGGAATCCGGTTTTTGATTTTCTTCCCCCATCGTGATACGTTGGCTTTTTCATGGACAAGATCTACACGAAAAAATACCATGTCTATACGTACGAGGTGGACCACCGGGGCAAGGCGCTTCCGCTGTCGCTGCTCAACTATCTTCAGGACACGGCGGGGGACCATGCCGCGATCCTCGGTTTTTCCATTCTCGATCTATTGAAAAAGCGGATGACCTGGATCCTGTCCCGGTACCATATCCGGATCTTCCGTTATCCCGCCCTGGCGGAAGATATCGCCGTGTCCACCTGGCCTTCGGGAAAGCAGGGGCCGTTCGCCCTCCGCGATTTCGAGATCACGGATAACCAGGGCGGGCTCCTAGCCGCGGCGACGAGCTCATGGATCCTTTGGAACCTCCCCGCAAAACAGCCGGCCCGGCGGGAGGAGAATCTGCCCGACGACGTGACGGTCGACCGAAGGGCCTTGCCCGACGATTTTCCGGTCCTTCCCCCGATCGAAACAGCGGACCGCGAGCTTACCTTTCGGGTGGCCCTGCAGGACATCGATTTCAACAACCACGTCAACCACGCGGTCTATATTCAATGGGCCCTCGAAACCCCGCCCGAGGCCATCCTCCGGACCGCCCGGCCCGTGGACATCGAAGTGGCCTATAAGAGCGAGGCGTTCTACGGCGACGAGGTCGTTTCGAAAGCGCGGACGAGTGGGAGCGGCCCCGGTCCGGCCTTCCTCCATGGGATCTTTCACAAGGACAAGGGGACCGAACTGACGCGCCTCCGGACGGCCTGGGCCTATGATTGACATTCGATCTTCCTTTTGATAAAAAGCACCTAGGGGAGCCAGCGGCCATGATGATCAACAAGCGCGAAAAGAACAGCATCGTGATCTTCGACATCGAAGGGGAGATCCGGAGGTCGGACATCACGGACGTCACGCTCCATCAACTGGTCAAGGAGCAGCTCGAGGCCGGGAAGAAGCAGATCCTCCTGAACTTCGACAAAGTGGACTTCATCGACAGCTTCGGCGTGGGCGAGATCCTGGCCAGCTACATCTCCACGCACAACCTGGGGGGGAAGCTCAAGCTCGCCCGGATCTCGAAAAAGCTCTATCTCATCTTCCAGATCACCATGCTGACGAAGGTCCTCGACATCCACGACGAGGAGGACTCCGCCCTCCAGAGCTTCTTCAAGGATTAGGGCCGCTCCCGCCAGCTTTTGAGCCAGCCCATGGCGGAACGTCGTCTGCACAAGGTCCTCTCGGCCGTCGTCAAGATCAAACCCGGCGAAGAGGTCTTGGCGATCCTCGTCTTCTTTTATTTTTTTCTCATCACCGCCCCTTTCGGCATCGTCAAGTCTCTCCGGGACGCCAACTTCCTGGACGATCTCAAAGCCGAAAACCTCCCCTATGCCTACCTGTCGGCCATCCTGATCGCCGTGGCCGTTTCGTTCCACGCCAAGCTTCAGTCCAGGTTCTCCCGGCGCCGCCTGCTTTTGTCCTCGCTCGTCTTTTTCATCCTGACCAGTCTCCTGTTCTGGGCCCTTTTCTCCATGCCGGATCATTGGAAGGGGCTGGCTCTCATTTACTGGATGTGGGCCAACCTGTTCGTCGTGGCCCTGACCACGCAGTTCTGGTTCCTGGTCAACGATGTCTTCAATCCCCGGGAGGCCAAGCGGCTGATCGGCTTCTTCGGAAGCGGAGGGATTTTAGGCGGCATCGCGGGCAACCTCCTGCTTGGTTTTTTAGCCAAACCGGAGACGTCGCATAGGCTTCTTCTGGCGTCGACGGCATTTCTCTGCACCTGCTTGGTCGTCGTCAGTCTCATCTTTTCCTGGCTCAAGGCGAACGAGGACAGATACGCGGCGGCCCCAGATCGTGATCCGAAGGCCGGCCGGAAAGAACCCCGGCGCGTCGGACTGGGAGACAGTTTCCGGAGCGTCCGGTCGGACGCCTATCTCCGCTTGATGGCCTGGGTCGTCCTGGCCACCGGCATCGTCTCCACGTTCATCGACTGGCAATCCAAGAGCCTCATCGAACTGAGCCCGGCGGCCAAGGCCAACTACGCCTCGTTCTTCGGCCGCTTCAACGCGGGCATCCTCGTCTTCGCCTTTCTCTTTCAGCTCATCCTGACCAGCCGCTTCATCAACCGCTTCGGCATCCGGACCGGGCTGCTGATCTATCCTGTGATCATCCTCCTGTGTTCCGTCGGAATCGGCGTCCTGCCCACCCTGGGTTTCGCTATCGCCCTCAAGGGAAGCGATAAGGCCCTGTCCTATTCCATCAATCAATCGTCCCGAGAGCTCCTCTATATCCCCGTTCTCCCTGAGATGAAATACCGGGCCAAGGTCTTCATCGACATGTTCCTCAACCGCTTTTCCAAGGCGGTCGGCGGGGTGATCCTGCTGGGCCTCATTTACCTGGCCCAGCGCCGGCCATTCGCGGCGATCGGATTCGAACCGATCGTCTGGGTGAGCTTCGCTTCCGGCGCGTTCGTTCTTGTCTGGATCGTTCTGAACGCCAAGATCAGCCGGGCGTACGTCCGGGAGGTCAAGGGCCAGCTGGCGAAAAAATGGGAGCGGGCCGACGGGGTCGTGGCCGACAGGATGGACGTGGACACGGCCAAGCTCGTGGTGGACGCGATCGAGACCCGGACGCAGAGCTCGACCCTGTTCGCCCTCCATCTTTACGACCTGGCGCGGCAGAACAAATTGACGCCCGAGATCAGGGATCTGCTGGGCCTCAAGCCGGCGGACGCCCCGGCGTCCGCCGCCCGGCCCCTGTTCGAATACGACGCGGCCCCCTGGGTGCCCGATCTCGACGAACGGCTCCCTCCCGCCGAAATGGACAAGGAGATCCGGGAGATCCTGGCGCTCGGGGACTATCAGAAGGTCATGGGGGAGTACGCCGGGAAAGTGCTCGAAGACAAGGACGCCAAGTCGGAAACGGCGAGGATGGAACTGGCCAAGGCCATCGGACTGATGGACGGCCGATCGGCGCTCGCGGACAAGCTCGACGATCTCCTCGGCGACGATTCGGCGAAGGTCTTTCAATACGGCGCGGAGTCGGCGGGCAAGCTCAAGAAAAAAGCCCATGTTCCTCTTCTGGCCAGAAAGCTCGGCGACCCGAGAACCCGCGAGGACGCCCGCTCGGCCCTCGAACGGTATCGGGGGGCGATCGCCGGCGCTCTCTCGGATTATCTGAACGATGTCGACGAGAAACCGGAGATCCGGGAGCAGGCGGCCTCGCTCCTGGCCGGGATCGCCGATCAGGAGGCGGCGGACGCCCTGCTCGAAGCGCTCGGGCGCGGACAGGATGTTCTGAAGAATGGTCTCATTGACGCCTTGGACCGCATCCGGGCGGAGGTGCCGGAGGTCCAGTTCAAGGACGAGGTCGTGCGGGCCCAGTTCGCCGCGGAGATGGGGATCATCGGACCGGCTAAAAGCCCGTCCGATCTGCTCCCCCTGTTCAAGCTCCTCGGGCTCGCCTATGACCACGAGGACATCTTCCGGGCCTATCAAAACCTGCTGAAGGGGACCAAGGATTCGATCGCCTACGCCATCGAACTTCTCGACCACACGGTCAGCCAGGATATCAAGGAGCGGCTGTTCCCGCTCTTAGAGAGCTTTTCCGGCCGCCGGGGCGGAGATTCAAAAGGATGAACCGCGCCCACCGTCTTTTGAAAAAATTCGTCGATGTTCAGCCGGGAGAGACGGCCACCACCCTCCGCCTCTTTCTGTATTTCTTCCTGATGATGGCCGCGGCCTACGTCATCCTTCCTCTCAAAACATCGTTGTTCCTGAAGAATCTCGAGATGGCGACGCTGCCCTTTGCCTATCTGGCGACGGCCGTCCTGATGAGCTTCGTCGCCGCGTTCAATTCGCGGCTGATCCAGACGTTGAACCGCAAGCGCTACATCGCTTCGAGCCTGGTCTTTTTCATCATCGGACTTCCCCTGTTCTGGCTTCTTTTCAAGACCGGCGGGAAATGGGTCTCCATGCTTTTCTGGTTCTGGGCCGAAGTGTTCCTGGCCATCTCGGTCATCCAGTTCTGGATCCTCGTCAACGATATCTATTCGCCGCGGCAGGCGAAGCGCTTCATCGGCTTCTTCGTCAGCGGCGGCCTTCTGGGGGGCGTCGTGGGGTCCCTGGCCGCTTCCCTTCTGTCCCAGCCCAAGGTCCTCGGCACGGAGAACCTCCTCTTGATCTGCCCCTTCCTTCTCCTGGTCGCGCTGGCCATCTTGTTCACCCTTCCGCAGAGCCTGGCCGAGATGCGGCCGGAGCAGGAGGTCCTAAAGTAGGGCGCTCAGATGTCCCGGTTCGGATATCTTCAAAGCCTCC
>JAUYDS010000025.1 GCA_030691735.1 Candidatus Aminicenantota bacterium | reverse complement strand
TTCTTAGAATTCGACGAGGCCGGCCAGTTTGAGGATCTGGAGATAGTTCATGATCCCCTTGACGGTGGATTTCCTCTGGGACTGGGCGTCGAGGAGGGACTTGAGCTCGAGGACGTTGTGCTTGCCGTTGATCAGCAGCTGGAGCTCGTTCGTGGTGAACAGCTCACCCGTGTAGGGAAACTTCAGCCGCTGGTCCTGGGGAACCGCGCCGAGGTATTTCTGGTAGCCCTGGTGGCCCTCGGCCGTCATTTTGGCCGTCGTCCTCGGGACGATCTTCATCGCCTTCTTATCCAGCTCCGACGGTTCGATCTTGACCAATTTCGCCCCAAGCTTCTTGGCCATAGCCTCCATGTGAGCCTGAAGCGTCGCCAGGTGGGCGGCGCCGGTGGCCTCCACCGATTTCTTCATCTGGGCGACGTAGGCGCCGACGCCGGCCTTGTCCGTCGCCAGCTGCAGAATGGAGTCCAGAGTGTCCTTCTCGTTCAACATCCCGCCCTCGACGTACCCCCGGGCCTCCTTGAACGCGTCGAGGAGGGTTTTATCCGTGGCCTTGTTGAGGGTTTCGAGACCCACGACGAGATAATGGCCGAGCCGCCGGGCGGCGTTGCTGGCGATCTCGCCGGCGATCTTGACGGCCATGTTGTCGTCGGCGGTGGCCACGGTATAGGCGCCGGCCGCGCCGATGGCCGCCGCGCGCTTCAACTGGGTGGCGTCGGATTTATCGGGGAGGTCGCCGGAGGTGTGATACCAGCGGTCCGGCCAGGCGATCATCATGACGCCGGGCACGCGGACGCCCCAGTCATTGAAAACCTCGTGGTCGGAAGCGCCGTAGTGCGTCTCGATCGAATACCAGAACGGCTCGTCGGCGCCGAAGGGCGCGACGATCCGGAGCGGGACCTTGTACGCGTCGCCGCGGTTCTGGATGCGCTCGCGGTTGCCCTCGCCGACATACCGGTAATAGTTCTCCATGACGTCGTTGATGTAGTGCGCGTTGCCGAAAGTCGTCCGCATCAGGCACATGAAAGCCTGATTCTTGCTCAGCCACTCGCCGACCATGTCCATGTTGATGTTGCAGAGCGTCTTGTCCATGATCGCCTTGTTGGCCTTGACCCACATCCCGGTCCCCCCGATCTCGGGCCCCCACAGGAAGCGGATGGTGCGTTTTGGTTTCGGCAGACGGCCCTCCTGGAAGCACGTGTTCAGGAGGCGGGCGACCTCCAGGATCGTAGCGCTGCCCGAGGTGTTGTCGTTGGCCCCGAACTTGGTGAAACCCTCGAACAGGTGGGCCGAGAAGATGATCTCGCCGGCGTTGGGGTCGGTGCCGGGGATCAAGGCGACGATGTCCTCGTTGTTATATTTTTCCTGCTTGGACTCGACGACGGCGTGAACTGTGATCTTCTCGTTGGTCATGAGGCGCTGTTTCAGAAAATCGCCCTCGCGCACCGGCAGTTGGAACCCGAACTTGGGTTTCGGTTGGGGCTGAGCCGGCTGCTGCGGGGGTTGGGCGGCCGCGGCGGGCGGCTGACCCGGAGCGGCGCCTCGCTGGCCGCCCCCGCCGCCGCGCCTGCCGCCGATGCCGGCCCACGGCATCTGGAGCGAATCGAAATAAGGGCGGGAGATGGCGATGCCGATGACGCCCAGGGCGCCCTTCTGGTTACAGGCATAGTTATGGACCGCGGCCAGGGACCCCTCGGTGACGGCGATCTTGCCCTCGACCTTGGCCGCGTCGATCTCGGCCGGCGTGCCGCGGCCGACCCAGACCAGATCGGCCGTGACGTCGGTCGGCTGGCTGCCGGAAGCGAGCATGGGGACCATGTCCCGCATCGAAGCCAGCTTCTGGTGTCTGGGTTTCATCTCCCAGAGCTCGCCTTTGACGCCGTCCCAGAGCTCATTGGCCGCGGGGTACTTCACCAGCTCGGCCGCGATGCCGTACTGCTTCAAGCGGTTCAGGATGACCTGGGTCTCGACGAACGGTCCGGCGTACTCGGCCGAGAGGCGGTCGCGGTTATAGCCGTTGATGTCGATGATCGTGCTCAAGGCCGTCTCGCCGGACGCCTCGCCGACGATCTCGTCGATCTGCTCCTTGGGCAGGAACGTCCAATATAACCAGGGCGTGTATTGGGCCACGACGACGCCGGCGACCACGGCCAGCGCCGCGACCAGAATGAGAATTTTTCGTTTGGTCATGTTTACTCCTTTTTATCGGTCTTCAAAACGGGGGCACGTACTTTGGGGACACGTACCGGAGTACATGTCCCCAAAGTACGTGTCCCCATTAACTAAACGGCTGTTCGATCGAGACGGCTTCCATGCCGCCCAGGTGGCGGGCGCCGTCCCCGGTGACGACCATGCAGTCCTCGGTCCGGATGCCGAACTCGCCGTAAATGTAGATCCCCGGCTCGTTGCTGAATGTCATCCCCGGTTCGAGTTTGAGCATGTTGCCCTTCACCAGATACGGATATTCGTGGCCGTCCATGCCGATGCCGTGGCCGACGCGGTGGGCGAAATATTTGTAGCCCGGACCGTAGCCGGCGTCCTCGACGACCTTGCGCGCCGCCGCGTCGACGGATTCGCACGTCGCCCCGGGCCGGGCGGTTTTGAGCGCCGCGGCCTGGGCTTTGCGGACGATGTCCCAAACCTTCGCCATTTTATCGCTCGGCTTGCCGAAGACGATCGTGCGGGTGACATCGGAGCTGTAGCCCTGGACGCGGCAGCCGCCGTCGACCATGATCACATCGCCGGGCTTGAGCGTGCGCGGCGCGCGGGAGCCGTGAGGGAAGGCCGTGCTCGAGCCGAATTGAGGTCCGCCGCTCCCGCTCGCGCCCAGCTTCTGATGAGCGGCGCCGATCGCGCTCGACAGGTCCCGCGGCGTCATGCCTTCGCGGATCGACTTGAAGCCCTCGCGGTAGGCCAGCTTGGTGATCTTGTTGGCCAGGTCCATGGAAGCGATCTCTTTGGCCGTCTTCGTCCCGCGGCAGCTCTCGGTGACGGCCGCTCCGTGGACGAGGTCGAGCGACGGGGCATCCTGCCGGATGCCGTAAAAGATGAACGCGGCCGTAGAGGGACCGATGCCCAGCCGGCCGCTCCGGACGCCCAGGTCGCTCATGATGCCGCCGATGAGCTTGAAGGGGCTCTCGTGCTCCTCCCAGATCCGGATCTCCTGGCCTTCGGGAATGAGCTCTTTGGCCCGTTCTTTTTCGAAGGCCGGGCAGACCCAGACGGTCCCGCCCTTGCGGTTGAGGAGCGCGCCGAAGGTCCGCTCGCTCGTCCCCCAGCTCACGGTCGTGAAATAGGCGAGGTCCGTTCCGCCCGGCAGAAACAGCCCGTCGATCTTGTGATCGGCCATCAGCGCACGGGCCCGTTCGAGACGGGCATCATAATCCTCGGGCCCCAAGGGTTTCACGCCGGCGACCAAGTTCTCGAGAGCCGCTTGGGGCAGGGCGGAGTTCGATTGAGAGAAGAGATCACTGGCGAAGCCGGACAGGGACGCGGTCAGACCTCCGATCTTCAGAAAATGGCGGCGGGAGATCATCGGGGCCCTCCTTTGGAAGGAAATGAGGTACGAGTGTGTCAAGGGACGAGCCTTCACGGCGGAAGTGGACCCCCGGGCAAAGCCCGGGGCCCCGGCCGCCGTCGAACGCA
Organism: Candidatus Aminicenantota bacterium; assembly: GCA_030691735.1. Taxonomy (GTDB): domain Bacteria; phylum Acidobacteriota; class Aminicenantia; order Aminicenantales; family UBA4085; genus JAPKZI01. Next base: position 152 of record JAUYDS010000025.1, on the reverse strand, counting down.
GAACGCCGGTCTCCATGAACCTGTTCGGGCATAAACGAAAAAGGATTATTATCCTTTTTTTTATGGGCATTGTTTTGCCCAGCCTCCTCCTCGGCTACTTGGCGTTTCGGGGGGTCAAAAACGACCGAGCGCTGGTCGAAAAGAACAGGCTG
>JAUYDS010000005.1 GCA_030691735.1 Candidatus Aminicenantota bacterium | reverse complement strand
ATAGATGGGCGTGTTCTTCACCAGGATCCGTCCGACCAGGGAGAAAACGGCCTCGCCGAAATGGAAGGTCAGAACATCGCCGTACAGACCGAACGGCCCCGAAAGCTTCCAAACATCCCGGCGCCGGAGAGCCAAGGACGGTCGGGCCAGGATAGCCATCCCTTCCTTGAAATTGCCCGGGAGGCCGACGGGCCCGAACTTGATTCCGCCGTTCACGACCTGGTGGATCTCGGTGAAGCCGAGCGACTTCGCCAGACGGCGCGCGTAGCGGCCGGCGAAATTCGCTTCCTGGACGAAGACGACGTCCGGATCGAGCTTTTGAATCTGTTCGACGAGGGCGGCGAAACGCCGCTCGCGCCGGGCTTCGGGTTCGTATTCGCCGAACTTGAAGAATCCCTCATAATCGAGGCCGGACCAGGCGTTGATGGTCAACAGGCGCAGCCGGGGGGCGGCCGTCGTTTGACCGATCAGCCCGGGAGCGATCAGGGCCAGGCCGAGCAGAGCTCCTGTGGCGAACTTTTTGAGTTTCATCTCAAGTTCCAAGCTTCGGATCGGGAGTATGCCGCAGGTGCCACGGCGGCCGGGGCCCCGGGCTTTGCCCGGGGGTCCACTTCCGCCGTACTCGCCCGTAGATATAAGCCACGGGCGAGTGGCGAGCCGAAGGCTCGTCCCTTGACATTCGAAAGAATAAAAAGGCCGAGATGGCGGCGGCGCAGACCAGGGCGATCATGTAGGGAAGGTAGGTCTGCACCATCTCGAGCTCGAGTCCGGGCGGTTTCACGCGACCGGAGATGAATTATACATAGAGTAAAGGAAGAGCTTCCCTGTTTTTCTCATTGTCCAGGAGGGGCGCAAAACCCACCCACCACACCTCAAGGTAGTTGACATTTTCCGTATCTGCTATATAGAGTATTCAATAGAGGTTAGTGTTCTGTATATTGAGTGGGTCATCAAGATATAGAGGAGTTGAGCGACTAAATTCATGGACCATATCGTAAAGCCGGACACAAAATTTGGTTGTTCGTACTTCGAGAAAAAAAGGGCCATGAACGACACGGACACTCTCATCCCGGCGAGACCGGTCGTTTTAGCGGTCGATGATGATCCGTCTCGACTGATCTCTTTGAGGTCCGTGCTGGAACCCGAGTATTCGGTCCGGACCGCGGACGGCAGCCGGGCCGCCATTCGGCTCCTCAAAACCCTCGGCACCGTCGATGTCCTGATCGTCGACCTCTCTCTTCCGGATCGCCAGGGGACGACCCTGATCCGGTACGTCAACGAGATGATCGAAAAACCCGATCAGATCGTGAAAATCCTTCTTTCGGAGCCCGGGGCCTCCGCCGAGGACGAGGGGGAGGCTCTCCGAGGCCGGATCGATCACCGTTTCGATCGGCCGTTCAATGCCGTCGAGATCAAGAAGATCGCCGGCTCGCTCCTCGCCCAGAAATCCAGGGAGAAGAGGCGGATCATGCGGGCCGCGTTCAACGGAGAGGCCGACCTCGAGGTCGAGATCGGTCAGCGCGGGAAGGCCGCCATCGCGAATCTCAGCGAGAGCGGGATGTTCATCAAGACGATCCTGCCCTTGGATTATCTGCTGCCCTTCAAAATCTTCCTTCCGGAAGGTCCCCCGCTGCTGGCGACCGGACGCGTCGTTCGCGTCGACGAGGAAAACGGCGGCGTCGGGGTCAAATTCCTACTGTTTGAAGAAGAGAGCCGCGAAGCCCTGGTCCGGTTCCTATCGGACCATGTCCTGAACGACAGCCTGCCCGATCTCAAAGAGAGATATCCGTTCCTTCAGGTCGATCGGATCGTCGCCTTCACGGACAAGGCGAAGATCGTGGAATGGATCTCTCAAGCCCAGCGGTCCCAGACGGAGATCACGGCCATCCATCCGGATCAGAGGCCCCCGGCGAGCCTGCGGCTCGAGGCTTTTGAACCCTGGCATTTCTGCCGGTTCTCCGGCGAGAACCTGGACACCCGGTTCAAGACCTCGGACAGCCTCTTCATTTCGTTCCAGGTCGGGTATGCCACCTACAATTTCGAGACGGTCGTCTATCGCATCCGTCCCGATGGAACCAGCCTCGAATGCCTTTTTCCGAGGATCGTCTTTTATTCGGAAAAACGGTCCTTGAAACGGACGACCTCCGACGGCTGCCTCGAGGCGGAGATCACCCTGCCCGAACCGTTCGGCGCGGCCATCCGCGGCTCGATCACCGACATCAGCGAGGGCGGGGTGAGCTTCATCACTGATGCCGCCCACGTCGCCCTTCTGATCGGAACCCCGCTCGAATCGATCCGGATCTTCCACGAATCGAAGCTTGTCCGCGAGGTCCGGGGCGAAGTGCGGAACATCCAGAAGATCGACGGAAACGGCCGGGACCAGCTGAGATACGGCGTCCAGTTCGGCATCGGCCGGCTGACGGTCTTCGCTTCGGAAATGTCCAGGATGAGCCCGGCGGTCAAGGGACGAGCCTTCGCGGCGGAAGTGGCCCCCCGGGCAAAGCCCGGGGCCCCGGCCGCCGGGGAACGGCCCAGGACGCATCCCACGGATAAATTCGGGACCGGTCCAAGACCGTTCGCGGATATGAGCCAACTGGCCAAAGAACCTCCCCACGTCATCCGTCTGGAAAATCGGAGAGGCGAGGAACTCGTCGGCCTTCTGAACACCTCCTTGCCGTTGGACCAGGATCCCGTTCCGGTCGTGATCGTGCCTCCGTCGTTCGGCAAGACCAAGGAGACGTTGTTCGCCCTGGCCCAAACGATCGTCGAGAATTTTTACGTCCAGGGCAAGCCCATCGCGGTGATCCGGTTCGACGGGATCCGCTGCAAAGGGGAGAGCTATAAGGACCCGGACGCCTCCGAGCCTCCCTATGAAATGATCCACGCCAGCCTCAGCCAGGGGGCTGAAGATATCCAGGCGGTGCTGGATTGGCTCCAGCTCAACCCGATGCTCAAGGCCAGCGCGGTCGTTCTCGTCAGCTTTTCCCTGTCCGCGCTGGAGGCCAGGATCGTTTTGAGGGACGAGATCTATCGGGAGCGGATCCACTATTGGATCACCTGCATGGGCACGATGGAGTTCCGGGAGCTGATGAACCGGGTCAACTGCGGGCTGGACCTCCTCGAACAGCACCAGCTCGGCGTCGACCTCGGCGTCATCCCCATCCTGGGCAATCTCATCAGCATGAAGCCGTACGCCGCCGACGTCGTCGCGAACCGCGTCGCGACGCTGGACCAGGCCCGCGAGGACATGGGCCACATCGACATCCCGATCACCTGGATTTACGGAGAGCACGATCATTGGGTCAAGGCCGAGTTCGTCCGGGACATCATGAGCGTCCATGCGGAGGCCGCCCGCGAAGTGATCTCGCTGCCGATCGGACACAACGCCAGGACCTCCGAAGAAGCGCTTCATCTGTTCGCCACGGTGACGTCCCTGATCCAGCGCTTCCTCTACAAAGATACGATCAAGCCGACCCTCCCCGACAAGAAGAACATGGACGTCATGCGCCGGGCCGAAAAGGACAGGCTCCCGCCGCGGAAGATCAAGAATCGCCAGGAGTACTGGCAGCGCTATCTCGTCGGAGAGAGAAATCTGGTCGGGTTCGATGTGATGGCCCTCTCGGAGGATTATCAAGGTCTCATGCGGGACCAGCTCGAGGCCCTCGACCTCCGGCCCGGAGACCGTCTGCTGGACCTCGGCGGCGGCACGGGCAACTTGATCGAATATCTTCTCGCCCGGAAACTCCCGCTGCCGGCCCACATGACCATCGCCGATCTCATTTCTCAGGCCATGAAACAGGCTCACCGGAAGCTCATCTCGCGTTTCGCCGGCCGGATGGAACCGGGGACGCTCGACCTTGTCTGCCTCGACGTCGAGATGAGCCGCTATCTTCCCGTCCGGCGTTTCCTCGACGGCGAGATCGGGCGGTTCCGGGCCCTTTCCGAACGCATCGAGAACCTTCCTCTCCAAAGCGGCGAACGGATCGATGAGGCGTACTCGCCGCGCCTTCACCGGATCCTCAGGGGCGATGAAATCTCGCCGGAGGTCGACCGCTGGCTGAAGAGCCGCTTCGATCTTCCCGAATACAGGATCATCGCCGATTTCAATCTGGCCGCCCGCTATCTCCGCGGTCCGACCTCCGCAGCGCCGACCTTCCGCAGACTCGTCTTCAACGGCGGCCTCGAGGGAACGCATCATCTGCCGTTCAAGGACCGAAGCTACGACAAGATCGCCATGAGCCTGGTCCTGTCCTACATCTTCAATCCCGTGGAGACGCTCCTCGACCTCAAACGGATCATCGCCCCGGCGGGCCGGCTGGTCCTGTCGAGCATGCGTCCGGACGCCGACGCTTCGGGACTCTTCACCAGGCTCGTGGAAAAGATCGAGACCGCGCCTCCCGAAGATTTTCCGTCGGAACGGCCTAAACCGGTCATCCTCGAATCGATCCGATCGTTTCTGAACGACGCCCAGGCCCTCGTCGAACTCGAAGAGGCTGGGACGTTCGATTTCTTCGAACCGGAAAAGCTCGGCGGCCTGCTGGAAGAAGCGGGCTGGGAACTCCTGACGACCCGTCCCTCCTTCGGCGATCCGCCGCAGGGGTACGTGGTCGTGGCCAAAGTGAGAGACGGCCGTGGATGATGTCCTAGCGTCCTTCGAAGAGCGACTCGGCCGGGATTATGACCTCAAGGGCAGGACGCGCCTGATCCTCCTCCTGAGCGGGATCCTCTATCCGAGCTTCCTCATTCTGGACGCGATCTATGCCGCCCCGTTTTTCAGCCTGTTTCTGGTCATCCGCCTGGTGGTTCTGGCCGCTCATATCGTCCTCCTGGTCGTGCTCAACCGCATCCATACGAATCGCGGGTTCACGAACGTCTGCATCGTCCTGACCATCTTCGATGTGGGCGGGATCTCGGTCATGATCCAGGTCCTGGGCGGGTTCCAGTCCGAGTACGTCCAGGGGCTTTATCTGATCATCCTGGGCATGGCCATCATCGTCCCTCTCGCCTTCCGTGATACCATCGTTCTCTACGTCTTGATCTGGGTCAGCTATGCCGTCCCCGGCTTCCTCAACATGTCCATCGGGACACGCGAATGGCGCGGCGTCGTCACCAACCTCTTCTTCCTGACGGCGATGGACTTCCTCGGAGGCTTCGGCTCTCACGTCCTGGACAACTATCGGCGCCGCGAGCTGCGCAGCCGCATCGAGCTCGAAACGACCACGGCCAAACTGCAGGAGTCGAACTTCAAGCTGAAAAGCCTGGACGAGCTCAAGACCCAGTTCTTCACCAACGTCAACCACGAGCTGCGGACGCCGCTGACCCTCATGCTGGCTCCCCTGGGCCCGCTGATCGACGGGAACATGGGCCGCGTCTCGGCGAAACAAAGGGAGACGCTCGTCACGATCCGCCACAACGGCTTGAAACTCCTGAAGCTCATCAACAATCTCCTCGACCTGACCAAGCTCGAAGAGGGGAAGATGCGGCTCAAGATCAAGTCTCTGGAGTTCGTCGAGTACGTCAACTCTCTGCTCGGCTCGGTCCGGCCCCTGGCCGACCGCAAGAGCATCAAGCTCTATTTTCAGCATCCTCCGCACGACGTGGCCCTGACCATCGATCCCGAGAATTTCGAGAAGGTCGTCCTCAACCTGTTGTCCAATGCGCTGAAGTTCACGCCGGAAGGCGGCCGTATCACGCTCTACATCGAGGAGCATGAAACGAACGTCACGCTCATCGTCGAGGACACCGGCATCGGCATCCCCGAGAACATGCGCGAAGCCATCTTCGACCGCTTTTCCCAGGTCGACGGTTCCCTGTCCCGGGCCCACGAAGGGACGGGCATCGGCCTTTCGCTGGCGAGCGAGATCGTCAAGCTCCACGGCGGCCGCATCCGCGTCGAGAGCGAGTTGGGGAAGGGCTCGCGATTCTTCGTCGAAATCCTGAAGGGCGAGGACCACTACACCGAGGACGTCCTCGACCGGCGCGTGGCCGATCTCCCGGTCTCTTTCAAGAAACGGGCCACAGACGCCGAGCCGCCCCGGATCCAGGACATCGTCTCGGATTTCCGTAAACTCCAGCTCATGGACCTCGAACGGGAGGAGATCGGTCCCGAGACCCGAACCCGCGACCGGACCCACGGGAATCGTTTGCTGGTCATCGACGACAATCCCGAGATTCTCAAGCTGATGAAGCTTCTGCTCGAGGACGAATATGACCTGGACTTCGCTCCCTCGGGGGAGGAAGGCCTCGGCCTGATGCGGACGAACATGCCCGATCTCGTGATCAGCGACGTGATGATGCCCGGCATGGACGGCCGCGCTTTCTGCCGGAAGGTCAAGGAGGATCCCGGGCTGAAGCACATTCCGGTGATCCTGGTCACCGCTAGGACGGGCGCCGAAATGGTCGTCGAAGGCATCGAGTCCGGCGCCGACGACTACATCGCCAAGCCGTTCGATTCGACCGAGCTCAAAGCCCGGATCCGCTCGCTCCTACGGATGCACAAGGCGGAGGCGGATCTGGCCCTCATCAACCAGAACCTGAAGGCGCGGACCCAGGACCTCGTGGAGCGGCAGCGGATCCTCTTCCTGGCGATGGTCAAATCCCTCGTCTCGGCGCTGGAGGCCAAGGACAAGTACACGCGCGATCACTCCACCCGGGTGACGGACATCACCCTGAGCATCGCCAAGAAGATGGGCCTTGAGGAGCGGGAGCTCCGGGACCTGGAGCTCGCCGCCGTCCTTCACGACGTCGGGAAGATCGCCCTTCCGGAGCGGATCCTGAACAAAAGGGTCAAGCTGACCGACGAGGAGAGGAGCCAGATTCGGGACCATCCGGCCATCGGCGAGACCATCCTCATGCCGGTGGTCGAGCTGCGGCAGATCACGAAGCTGGTCCGCCATCACCACGAGCGCTACGACGGCAGCGGCTATCCGGATAAATTGAAGGGCCAGGAGATCCCGGTGGGGGCCCGGATCATGGCCGTCGCCGACACGTACGACGCCATCACTTCGGATCGGCCTTATCGGAACGCGGAAAGCCACACGTTCGCGGTTAAAGAGATTGCCCGTTGTTCCGGCACGCAGTTCGATCCGGAGGTGATCGAACACTTTCTCGACGTCGCCAAAGACATCCCTCTCGTCGACGAGCCCGCCGCCGGTCACTCTTAGAAGGAAACCCTTTGAGAGGGTTTCCTTCCAACGGTCCGGCGGGAAAATCCCGCCGTCCCTGCTATCCTTCCCAGGAGCATACAGCCGTGCATTTTTTAGGTTCCCTTCGTGTTTCGATCTGCGGATGGTGTCGCCGCAGGATCCTCCTGATCAGGACGGCCGACCTGGCCCGCGGGGGGCTCTTCGCTCCTTTCCAGGGGGGTCCTTGATAATATTTTTACATTTGACATTGATTATTCATTTACTTAGAATTTCTAAAGATGCCAGCATACGTTTTTCTGTCTAAAACAGATCTTCCGGCATTCCAAGGTGGTCGCCGATCCGGTCTTCGCCAACGCTCTCGGTTACTGGAAGTACGCCCAGCGGCCGGGAACCGCGATGTGACCTTCCCTCCCCGGCCTTCCGTCGAGGGCGTGGGCGTTGGCATCCCCACATCATCCCTACGTCATCGTTCGATTCCGGCGAGGGGCGGACCCGCGCCGGAATTCTTTTTCATCGAAAGCGAGGATCTTCATGAGACAGAAATCGAAGCGCGGTAGGGGCTCGGTCCTAGTTCTTCTCTTGAGCGCGGTCGTCCTGTTCGCCACGACGGGCCGGGCGGCCGAAGAACCCCAAAGAAAGGGTCTGACGGTCGGATTCAAGCTCAGCGGCGGGATCGGATTCACGCTGAACGGGGGAGGGGACCTGGAGACGTATCGCCAGGGCATGATCGACCTCTACAACGATATCGGCACTCTGGATTATTTCACGGGAAACAACAACTGGAAAAAGATGGGGACCATCCCCAATTTCGAGTTCGACGTGATCTTCCATGTGACCGAGAGGTTCGGCATCGGGATCGGGACCGGATATATCAGGGCCTCAAGCCGGGGGGATTACGGTTTCGTCTATGACCGGGTCAGTTCCGAGTCCTGGGGGATCTTAACTCAGGCCGGAGTGGCGAGGAACAACGAAAATTTCAAGATCACCGCCATCCCGATACGGCTTAGCCTTTATTTGACGTTCCCTTCGGGCCGGTGGACTTTCTACGGCTTGGCGGGGGCGGGCTATTATCTCGGCACGTTCGCCCATACATACACCTATGATTTTTCGTATAACTATGCGGACTCCTCGCCGATCTACCTGGATGAAAAGCAGGAATTCACCAGCTCCGAGGTCTGGGACGAGAGCGCTAAGAAGAACAGTCTTGGGTTCCACGGAGGTTTGGGCCTGGAATACAGGCTCTGGTCGGGTCTGTCCCTCGGTCTGGAGGTGTTCGGACGGATAGTGAATTTCTCCGGCTGGGAGGGCGACGTGAAAATGACCTCGTCGTCGCGGGAGAGGGACTGGCGCGAGGACGTCGGTTGGTATTACGATCAGCCCGAGACGGACAGCAGCAGCTCGGCGGGGAAGCTGTGGTATTACGAGAGCCAGGACGTGGACCTGGGCAAATACTACCCCCAGATGAACATGTGGGGCGCGCCCTCCGGCGGCACGTACCGGAACGTCAGGAACGCCGCCATCAACCTGAACGCTTTCGGACTCGCGGCCTCGCTCAAGGTCTATTTCAATCTGTAAGAACGAGCGGTTCGAGCCGGTCCGCGGCTCCTTGCCTCTCCCCGGGCCGTTCTAGTGTGGTGTATCAGCAATGACTTTATAAAGTTGTCATTCCGGACTTGATCCGGAATCCAGTTTAAAAAGGCCTGGATTCCCACCTACGTGGGAACGACGTCTGGATTCCCGCTTTCGCGGGAATGACGGGGAAAAAGCGTCATGTCCTTGTCATCCCCGCGGTCCCACTTGTCATCCCCGCGGAGGCGGGGATCCAGGTTATTGGCCGAACGGGCTGGATTTCCGCTCTCCACTTTCGTGGGGACAAGTTTACCCCTGCGGAAGCAGGGGCGGGAATGACAGTTCCGAGATTATTGTAAAGCCGTTATTGAGACGCAACACTAACGCCGAAAGACGAGCAGGGCGTCGCTCACCGGCCGCTCGCCGGCGGGGTCGGACGGATTGTTGACGGTCTTCCCTTTGACGACCATCGTCGTCGAACCGCCGCCGTCGAGGTTGATCGCCTCGACGCAACCCAATCCGACCATCAGGCGCGTCAGCTCATCGATGGTCATCCCGACGCTCTTTTGCGGCTGGCGGCCGTCCACGGTGGCAATCACCAGCCGGCCGTCGCTCCTCGTGCCGATTGCGGTCCGCGGATGCCGCTTGAGGATAAAATCCTCGTTGAATTTTTCGGCCGCGGCTTCGGCGGCCGCCAGCGGTCGTCCGCGGCTCCGGATGTTCCGGCCGCGCGGAAGATCTCCTCGTGCTCGATCCCAGGAGCGAGCGTTTCGCTCCGTTTCGTCTCCGTGAACGGAGCGGAAGGCGTCTGAGGCCGCTCTGTCGGAAATCCGATCCCCGAAACAAGCCAAAGGAAGGACAGAACGGCCAGCGGCCTGCGGATGTTGGGCATCATCGGGACCAAGTTATAATGTCCGCGGTCGAGAGTCAACAAGCAGGCTTCGCGGTAAGAAATTGGGTACACATACCGAATGGATCCGGGGGATTGAAGAAAACGGGTACACATACCGAATGGCTCCGGAGGATTACTTGTTCGTGGGAAAGACATTCTATTGTTCCAGGTCATTCGGTATGTGTACCCATTAAGGTTCTATTATCCCAAGTCATTCGGTATATGTACCCTATTTCTCCTATATATTGACTTGGCCGGCTGAGCCATTTATCCTGAGAGTCCGCCTTCGCGGCGGTTGGAGGAGGCTGATCATGTATTCTCTTCGAGACAAGGTCGTTTTCATCACCGGGGCGAGCTCCGGCATCGGTACCTCGTGCGCCCGGGCGTTCGCCGGGGAAGGAGCGAAGATCCTCATGGCGGCCCGGCGGAAGGACCGTTTGAATACCCTCTCGGCGGAGCTCAAGACCGATCTCGGCGTTTCGTCGCATTGCCTCCAGCTCGACGTCAGGGACCAGTCTGCCGTGGCGAAGGCCTTGGCCGATCTGCCGGCCGACTGGGCCGCGATCGAAGTCCTGGTCAACAACGCCGGCCTAAGCCGGGGCTTGGACAAGCTCCACGAAGGGAAGCTCGGCGATTGGGAGGAGATGATCGATACGAACGTCAAAGGCCTCCTCTACGTCAGCCGGGCGGTCATCCCGGGCATGGTCAAACGCGCCAAAGGCCACATCATCAATATCGGGTCGATCGCCGGCCACGAGGTCTATCCCGGCGGAAACGTCTACTGCGCCACAAAATTCGCGGTGAACGCCCTCTCCCGGGGTTTGCGGCTGGACCTCTCGGGCACTCCTCTGCGCGTGAGCACCGTCGATCCCGGCATGGTCGAGACCGAGTTCAGCCTGGTGCGTTTCCACGGCGACGGAGAGAAGGCGGGAAAGGTCTATCAAGGCCTCACGGCGCTGTCCCCCGACGACGTCGCCGCCGCCGTCGTGTTCTGCGCCACGCGGCCGCCGCACGTCAACATCAGCGAGATCATCGTCATGCCCCAAGCCCAGGCCTCTCCGATGGTCGTCCACCGGACGTGATATCCGCGCCGGCTTGAGGGGAGGATCCGCATGGAATATCGTTTCTTGGGAAAATCCGGATTGAAGATATCCGCTTTATCGCTCGGCTCCTGGGTCACCTTCGGCGACCAGATCGGCGAGGACGTCGCCGCCGCCTGCATGAAAGCGGCCTGGGAGTCCGGGGTGAACTTCTTCGACACGGCCGAGGGTTACGCCCGGGGCAAGGCCGAGTCCATGATGGGCAACATTCTCAAAAAATTCGGTTGGAAGCGGTCCGACCTGGTCATCTCGACGAAGATCTTCTGGGGCGGGAACGGCCCGAACGATTCCGGCCTTTCGCGGAAGCATATTCTCGAGGGATTGACGGGGTCGCTGAACCGGCTCCAACTGGAGTACGTGGACCTTGTTTTCTGCCACCGTCCGGACAAGGACACGCCGATCGAGGAGACGGTCCGGGCCATGACCTTTCTCATCGACCGAGGCCGAGCCCTGTATTGGGGAACGAGCGAGTGGAGCGCCGAGCAGATCCGGATGGCGCATGCGATCGCCCGCTCCGAGAAACTTATCCCTCCGACCATGGAGCAGCCGCAGTACAACATGTTCCACCGGGAGCGCGTCGAGGACGAGTATCGCCGGCTCTATGATGAGATCGGCCTCGGGACGACCGTCTGGAGCCCTTTGGCCAGCGGTTTCCTCTCGGGCAAGTATCTTCGCGGCGTTCCGGCGGGATCGCGGCTGTCGCTGAAGAACTATCAGTGGCTGAAAGAACGTTTCGAAGGGCCGGAGGCCGAGGAGAAGCTCGGCAAGGTCCGCAAGCTCGGCCGGGTCGCCTCCGAGCTGGGAGTGACCCTGCCTCAGATGGCCCTGGCCTGGTGCCTGAAGAATCCGCACGTCAGCACCGTGATCACCGGGGCTTCCAGGGCGGAACAAGTCGTCGAGAATATGAAGGCCGTCGAGGTCGTAAAAAAACTATCGACCGGCGTGATGGCGAAGATCGAAAAGATTCTGGGCAACAAACCCCAACCTGAGCCCGATTTCAGGTCCTGGTGAGCGGAAGGCCGCTCGATCCCTAGAGCGCGCCGTCGGTCTCTCTGTCGAGCCGGTCGAAGAACTCGACCATGAACTCGTGCCGCTCCCGGGCGATCCGCCGCCCCTCTTTGGTGAAGATCCTGTTCTTGACCCAGCGCAGCTTGACCATGTATTCACGGAAAGCCGTGTCCTCTTTTGTATAGGGCAACGTTTTGGAGATGTCGCGGTCCTTGTTGTGGAGCCTGGCCCCGACCTCCCCGGCGAACAGGAACGCCCGCCCAATCCCGACCGCGCCGATGGAATCCAGCTTGTCCGCGTCGAAGAGGACCTTGGCTTCTTTCGTCGCCGGGACGGCTTTTTTGCGGAAGCGGTGGGTTTCGATGCAGTGCGCGACGCGAGTGATCGCGTCTTCGGGGACGCCGTGCGCTCCGAGGATTGTCCGGGCCAGGGCGGCGCCGGCCTCGGAATGGCAGACCTTTCCGTTTGTCCGATCCTCTTCCGATCGTCCGATGTCGTGGAGGACCGCGGCGAGCTTGAGGATTCCGAGATCGGCTTTTTCCTTGGGGCCGATGCGCAGGCACAATTGCAGCACCCGCTCGGTGTGGTCCCAGTCATGGCTTCCCCGGGAGTCGTGGAAGAACAATCGCGCTTCCCGTTGGATCTGGTTAAATAATCGTTCGGAGAAGTCCGCCCTTTTCTTTGAAGGCCGTTTCTGGGTCCTTGCCGGGGTCCGCATCCGTGTGTTCCGAGCGCCCTATTATATACTGTAAAACGCCCGAGGGCGAAAGCCTGAGAACACAACTTTATCGTCCCGGACAATTTGGCCGTGATTTAAGCAACCTTTAAGTGGCGGCTTTCGTCTTTAGGAGTGAAGTCTTTTAGTGGAGGAGCTACGAACATGAAAAAAAGCATATTTACGTTGATGATTTGTCTGGTCTTTTTGGCCGGAGCGGCTTACCTTATCGCCGCCGAATATCAAGAAAAATTCGAGAAAGCGCTGCCCCTCACGGCCAATGGGAGCTTCAGCCTGAAGAATACGAACGGAGACGTCTTGATTTCGACGTGGACAAGGAATGAGGTCGAGATCAAGGCGGTCAAGACCGCCAAACGGGACAAGGAGGACCTGAACCGGGTCAAGATCGAGGTCAGCGCCGCCGGCGACTCCGTCACGGTCGACACGATTTACGAAAAAACCTTTTTACGGAATATCCGGGTCGATGTCCAGTATGAAGTCAAGGTCCCCGAAGGCGTTCAGCTGGAAAAGGTCCGCTCGACCAACGGCGACGTCGTGCTGACGGGCCGTTTCTCGGACGCCGATGCCGGCACCACCAATGGCGATGTCAAACTCGAGAGCGCCTCCGGCAAATGCCTGGCCCACACGACCAACGGCGATATCCGGGCGGTCAATTTCAAGGGACCCATGGAGGCCTCGACGACCAACGGAAGTATCCATCTCGAGGTTCAGACGCTCGAAGCCGGCATCTCGGGACATACGACGAACGGCTCCATCACCGTGAAAATGGGGGGCGAGCTGAACGCCAACTTCAGGGCCCATACGACAAACGGCCGGATCCGGACCGATTTCCCGATCACGATCTCGGGGACGGTCAGTTCGCGGCGGACGCTTGAGGGGACGCTGGGCAAGGGCGGGCCGGAGATCGATCTTCGGACGACCAACGGTTCGATAACGCTGACGCGCTGACAGAGACATAATAAAAAAAGGGGGACGGAGCGATCCGTCCCCCCGATAAATGCGCGGTTTACTTTTTGTCGGCGGCCGCGGCCTTGATCATCTCGATGTTTTTCTGAATCCCTTCCTTGATCTGAGGCGGTTGAGCGGGAGCGAGAGAGAGCGCTTTCTCGGCGGCCTTTAGAGCATCGGTATAGTTCTTCATCTTCTGGTAGACCGTGGCTAAAGTGGTGTAAGAGCTGTAAGCGTTCGGCGTAAGCTCGGTCACCGTTTTGGCGGCGACCAAGGCGCTGTCGAGGTTCGTCCCCTGTTGAGCCCAGAACTGAGCGTAGCGGCCCAGGGCGGGACCGCTTTTGGCGTTCTGGCTCATGTAGTCCGGGCCGTAAACCGCCAGGGCCTTTTCCGGACGGCCGGCGTCGACGTAGATCTGGGCGGCCATCGGAGGCGCCGTCGCCGCTTTCATCATCTGGTCGGCGGCCTCGACGGCCTTGTCCTTGTCGCCCTTGAGGAGATACAGCCGGGCCAGGTTCTGGTAGCCGGTCATGGCCATCCGGCCCGGGGCGAGCTCGATCGACTTTTGGGCCAGTTCGATGCCCTTGTCCACGGGATCTTTGTCGAACAGGATGCGGGTGACCCAGCTGCTATAGGCCATACTTTCATTGGGGAAGCGCTTCGTGTATTCTTCGAAGAATTTCGTTGCGTCTTCCTTCGAGCTCTGGCGCCCGTAGAACCGGCTCAAGTTGCCGTAACCGTCATTGACGATCTGGCTGTCGGGATATTTCTTGATGAAGGCCAGAAGTGGAGCCGGGTCGGGTGGCCGGGCGGACATAGAACCCGTGCCGATATTGAATTCGGCATACTGGGTGTAAGAGACCTTATCTTTATTCCGGCCGTATTCCGTCGTTCCATTCTTTCCGTCCGGATCGAGGGCGACGACCTGTTTGTACATCTCGTTTGCTTTTTCCGTGTTATAGCGGTCGCCGTATTTCTCGGCCAGTTTGAAGCCGGCCTCGACGTTCTTAGGGTCCTTGGCATAGAGCGCTTGGTGGCTTTTAAAAGTGTTGATGCCCTGGATGACCTTGTCGACCTGTTTCTGGAAATCCTCCGCCGGAGGCCTATAGCCGACGATCCAGTCGACCTCGGAGCCATCCGGATCGAAGAAAAGGATCGTCGGGGTCGCCCGAATGCTGAACTTGTCGAAGATGGCTTTTCCGTCGGGTTCCTGGGACGTGGCCTGGAACAGGACGAAATTCTTGGTCAGGTAATCCTGATACTTGGCGTTTTCGAGGAACTGCTCACCGAGCAGTTTGCAGCTCCCTCAGGTATAGGAGTTGAAATCGAGGAGGAGCTTCTTGTTCTCGGCTTTGGCTTTGGCCAGGGCTTCGTCGAGCGTGCCCTTGAAGAAGCTGTTCTCGGCGAAGGCCACGGAGGCGAGAAGAAGAAGCGCGGAAACGATAACGACTTTTTTCATGCGGCAACTCCGTCCGTGAATATATCCCAATTAAAATCCGGACGCAAGAGGAAAGCGCAGAGTAATAAAAGGGGGACGACGCACACTGTCCCTCTATTAAATAGGGGAAATATTAAATAGGGACAGTATGCGTCGTCTCCGGTCAACCTGTTCAAAAAAAGGGGGACACAAAATCGTGTCCCCCTTGAAAAAATCGTTTACTTCTTGTCCGGCGCGGCGCCCTTGAGCTTTTCGAGGTCCTTCTTGTAAGTTTCCTTCACTTGGTCGGGCGCCAGCTCGATCGCTTTTTCCTTGGCCTTGACCGCCTCGGGGATGTTCTTCATCTTCTCGTGGACGAGGCTGAGCGTGGACCAGATGTAATAGGCGGTGGGCATGAGCTCGGTCGCTTTCTTGGCCGCGGCGAGGGCGTCGTCCAGGTTCTTGCCCTGGCGGGCCCAGAACCCGGCGTAACTATAGAGGGCGGTCCCGTCGGAGGCGTTCTTCCTGGCGAAGGCCGGACCGTAAAGGGCGAGGGCTTTATCGTCCTTGCCCGCCTTGACGTAGGCGCCGGCGACCTGGGACAGGATGTAGGAATTGTCGGGCTGGAGCTTGAGGGCCGTTTCGGCCATGGCCACGGCGCTGTCCTGGTTGGCGTTCTGTCCGAGCCAATAATTGGCATAGCCGACGAGGCTGTAGCCCATGCTCTGGAGCTGGCCTTCCATGAACGTCTTGCCGTAGAGCTCCTCGACTTTAGTTTTGTCGCCTTTGAGGGTGTAGAACTGAGCTAAAAGATTGTTGATGCTGACGCTGGGATTGAAATCGGTCATCTCCTCGATCTTGGCCGCCAGTTCGGCGCCTTTGTCGAGCGGTTCCTTGTCTCTGACGATGCGGGACAGCCAGCTAAACAGGACCATCGGGTCGTTGGGGAACTTGGCTGTGTATTCGGGGAAGAATTTGGCCGCTTCTTCTTTGGGCGCCGAATAGCTGTAATAACCGGACATGCGCTGGTAAGCCTGTTTGACCAGCTTGCTCGACGGGTACTTGGCGATAAAGGCCTTGACCGGGGCGACATCGGGTTTTTGGCCGCTCAAAGATCCCGTGGCGATCGAAAACTCGGCGAACTCGGTATAGGGAACGGTGACCTTGTAATATTCCTGAGTATACGTACCGGCCTTGCCCTGCGGATCGAGGACGATGACCTCTTTGTACTTTTCCGCGGCCTTTGCCTCGTCGTAGCGCTCGCTCCACTTGCGGGCCAGCTTGAAGACGGTCGGGACGTCCTTGGGGTTTTTGGCGTAAGCGACGGACAGGGCTTTGAACGTCCCGTCGCCGTTGACCATCTTGGTCAAGGAATCCTGGAATTTTTCGGCAGGGGGATCGTAACCGACGGACCAGTCGACCTCGGCGCCGTCCCCGTCCAGAACCATCGTGGTCGGCGTGGCGCGGATCCCGAATTTCTTGAAGACCGCATCGCCGGCCGGCTCCTGGATAACGGCCCGGAACAGGACGAAATTGGTGTTGAGGAAACTGTGGAACTTCGTATTTTCGTAGAACTGCTGACCCAGCAGTTTGCAGCTCCCTCAGGTGTAGGAGTAAAAATCGACGAGAACCAACTTGTGGTCGCTCTTGGCCTTGGCCACCGCTTCGTCCAAGGTACCCTTGAACCAAGTCTGGGCCGAGGCTATCGAGGCGAGCGCAAGCACGAGAGCCAGGGTGAGGAATTTTTTCATATGGGAACTATAAAATGTCTGGCCGTGGAAGTCAAGGAGCGGCGGACCTCCCAAGATGGCCGATAGAGCCTCTCATCGTGGGGAGCGAATATGCGAAAATAATCCCCCTCTATCCCCCTTTAGAAAAGGGGGAGACTAGATCTCCCCTTCTCCCCCCTTAGTAAAGGGGGGTGTGGGGGGATTAGTCTGCGCTTCAGCTCAAGCCGGCTGAATCTTATAGGAATACGATATCTTCACCCCCGGCTTCAGCATGGCCCAGACGGGGCAATATTTCTCTTCGGACTTCCGGATGGCTTTGTCGACGGTCTCGGCGCTGAGATCGTTGCCTTCGACCTCGAAGGACAGCCGGATCTCGGTAAAGACGGTCGGATGCTCAACGCGTCTAGCTCCTTCCGCTTTGACCGTGAAGCCCCGGACGTCCTGCCTCATTTTCTTGAGGAGCGAGATGACGGTCTGGGCGCTGCAGGAAGCCAGGCTCATCAGCAGAAGCTCCATCGGCTTGATCCCGTTCCCGTCGCCGAGCGGCGGGGCATGATTGATGGCCACGACCTGCTCGTGTTCCGCTTGCCCCTGGAAATGGAGCTTTTCCGTCCATGTCACTTGGGTCGATAAAAGTTGGTCCGCCACGCGCCCACCTCCTTCGTTTCTATTTGACCGTCTTCCGCGGAATCCGCGCGTCGCTCATGGCCGCGTGATAGGCGAAGGAGGCCATGATGACGGCGTTCTTCATCAGGTCCTCCGGCATGAGCGTGTCGTAGAAATCCATGTTGGCGTGACCGCCGATGCCGACCCGGTCCTGGAGGAACTGAAAGCCGGGCAGTCCGGCCCGGTCGAACGAGACGTGGTCGGTGCTGCCCACGCTCTGAATGGTGAGGGTGGTCAAACCCAGGTCGCGAAGGGGTTTCATCCACTCGGCGAAGATCGGCCGGACGAACTCGTTGTCTTGCAGGTTGATCCCGCGGAACGCGCCGGCGCCGTAGTCCTGGTTGAAATAGACCGAGAATTTTTCATAGTCCGGCGTGACGCCTTTCTTCGGGTCCCGCGGATCGCCGAAATGTTTCAGGACGTATTCGCGGGAGCCGTTCAAGCCCTGCTCCTCGCCGCCCCAGAAGGCCACCCGGATCGTCCGCCGCGGTTTGGCCCCGACCGCCTTCAGGATGCGCGCGGCTTCGAGGGCGACCGCGCAGCCGCCGGCGTCGTCGGTCGCGCCGGAGCTGGCGTGCCAGGAATCGAAATGGGCCCCCATCATCACCACCTCGCCCTTGAGATCTGTCCCCGGGATCTCGCCGAGAACGTTCGAGGCCTTCTCGACCGATTCGCCGATCCGGTTGCGGACCTCGACCTCGATCTTGACCGGGATATTCCGCCGCAGGATCCGGACCATCCGGTTGTAATGCTCGGGCGTCACCTCGATGATCGGCATCGAGGCCAGGTCCTTTTCCCGCGACCATTTATCGTTGTTCACGCCCGGCCGTCCGAAGCCGCGAACGATCCCGAACGACCCGCCGTCGCATTGGAGCACGACCACGGCGCCTTCGGCCTTGAAGAAGTCGATCTTTTCCTCGGGCCGAACGAGGTCGGGATTAACCGGCGCAGGCGGAGCGGCGCGCGGCGCCGGCGGGATGACGGTCTCCTCGAGTCTTTTCAGTTCTTCGTCGGTGCGCCGCGAGAAGCCCTGGGGAAGAGCGGCCAGATCGATGGCGACGAGCGGCGAGGCCAGGACGGCGACGCCTTTCAACTTGCCCCGGTATTTCTCAAGGTCCTTTTTCGTCTGGATCTCGGCCAGAACGGCCTGACACGTCACCTTCCCATTCGTGCCGGGCGTATAGGCCAGGGGGAATCCCATCATGTATTGATAGTCCGGCTCGAGCATGTGAAGGGAGAAATATTCATTATCCCAGGCGGCGCCGTAATCCATGAACGGCTCGATGACGGCGTTGACCAGGCCGAGCTTCTCCATTTTGTCCCTGGCCCAGGCCTGGGCCCGTTTCATGTCCTGGGACAGGGTCAACCGGGCGCCCAGGACGTCGGTCATGTAGCCGACGATGTCCATGACCTGGGAGCGCTGGAAGCCTTCCTCGCGGATCTTGGCCACCATGGTCTCATCGACCTTAGGCTGATCGTTCAGGGAATAGGCCATGAACGGCCAAAGGACCATCGCCGCCACGAGAACTTTTTTCATGATCTTCATCGCCGGCCTCCTTGGGGAACGCGTTCGCGGAAATCCGAAAATATCAATTTTGACGTGGAGAGTCAATTTTCTTAAGAGGGGGGAGACGCTTGAAAAGGGGACCCGCTCTTATGTCCCTTCCGATTTTACTTTTTTTTCTTGGAGATGTATTTCACGCCTTCAAGAACTTTGAAATCCTCATCCTGGGTCCATATCACCGCTTTATAAAGCGCCGCCGTTGCGGCGATGATGCTGTCGGCCATGGGGATTTTATTTTTGAGGCTGAGGCGCGC
Organism: Candidatus Aminicenantota bacterium; assembly: GCA_030691735.1. Classification (GTDB taxonomy): domain Bacteria; phylum Acidobacteriota; class Aminicenantia; order Aminicenantales; family UBA4085; genus JAPKZI01. The sequence goes on along the minus strand of JAUYDS010000005.1, from coordinate 4,169 downwards.
GGCCAGCAGGGCGACATCTCCGGTCAGTTCCGCGAGCCGGCTTTGCTGCATCAGGGCCGCGGCTTGAATGGCGTCGCTTTCGCCGCGCTCGCGGAGGACGACTTTGAAAACTTCATACAAACACAGGGTCGGAACAATGAGGTCGCCCGGCGCCCCGAGCGGTTTTTCGAAGAATGAGGCGTTAGGACCGTCGGAAAGATATTCGAGCCACCCCGACGAATCGACGAGGTTCACAGCCGTTCTCGCTCCCGCTCGAAATCGGTGTCGATGCCCCGAAGGAAGCCGCGCATATCGCCGATCTTCCGCTCCGGCACGAGCACGATCCGGTCGCCGAGAGGGATGACTTGAATCCTCTGCCCAGGTTTGAGCCGGAGCTCCGCCCGGACCTTTTTGGGGATCACGATCTGATATTTAGGGGATATTTTGACTAGCTCCATACGATACCTCAATCGATCATCATTAGGTATTACGATAAATGAATCGATCGAGGAAGTCAAGGTTCGGATGATTGTCATGATTCTCTCCAGAATACATACCGGAGAAACAACCCATTAAATCATTGAACGCCGATATCGAAAAAAATCTCACGAATGCGTTTTTTTCATTAGTTTTTGTATATTCCTTGGCGCGGGCCGAAAGAAAAGAGAACCATTTCGTTTTTTTCCCAGTGATACCAGTGATAAATGAGGCGTCTGGTCTGGCCTCTCGCGGTATAGGAATAGGATCGAAGATGTCCCAGCTCGCCTTTCAGCTTTTTCCCGATCTGCGGATCTTTGAGGATTTCCCCGATCGCCGATTTCAAAGCCACCGACTCCGCTTCGTCTCTGATTTTCTTCCTGAGTTTGGAAAATTTCGAGGTTTCAAGAAGTTTCATGACTCTTCGAGCTTGAGTTCGGACATCCTGCCGGCCTCGTAATCGACCTGAGCTTCAAGGATGTCTTTGATCTCCTCGATCGTCAGTTCCGGATTGTCCAGGGCGATAAGGCCGATTCTGGCCGTGTAGCGCAGAGCGTTGGAAAAATCTCTCTGTTCTTTTTTCGCGAACCGATCCAGCTCGCAAAAAAGATGCCTGTCCATGATGATCGATTTTCTAACCATGTCATACTCCATATGCTAATATATGCTCTCAGCATATGAATGTCAAGACTTGGCTCAATCGCTCTTGACCAGCGAGATCCGGATACGGCGCGCTTTGCCGTCCCGGTTGACGGTGAGGGTCACGATGTCTCCGATTTTGTAATTTTCCAGCGCGGTGTAGAGGTCGTCATAGGACTTGACCGGGGTTTGATCGATGGCGGTGATGACGTCGCCGAGATAGAGATAGCCGCGGCGGTCCTGGTTGATCCCGCGGAGGTCCTGGCGCGCCGCTTCACTGCCGGCCTGGACCTCGACGATGGCCACGCCTTTGTCCTCGATGCCGAAGCGGCGTGCGTATTGATCGGGCAGGAGCGTCACAGGCAGGCCCGGCCGGATGACCTTGCCGAAGCGGATGAGCTCGGGGACGATCTTCTTGATGGTATCCACGGGAACGGCGAAGCCGAGGCCGCTCGAGGTGCCGGAAGGCGAAACGATCATCGTGTTCATGCCGATGAGTTCTCCCGACGAATTGAGCAGCGGGCCGCCCGAATTGCCGGGATTGATCGAGGCGTCGGTCTGGATCATGTCGCGGATGGTGACGTCCCCTACGCCGAGCATCTGCCGGCCCAGGGCGCTGACGATGCCCGTGGTGACGGTGTGATCGAACCCGAAGGGATTGCCGATGGCGATCACCTTCTGCCCGACCTCAAGGTCTTTGGACGTGCCGACCTTGACCGGAGACAGCCCTTTTAGGTCCCCCTGGACCTGAAGGACGGCGATGTCCTTCTTTTCGTCCTTGCCGACCACTTTCGCCGGGCGCTGCTCGCGGTTGGGGAGAGTGACGCTGAATTCGACGCCGTCCTGGATCACGTGGAAATTCGTCACGATTCGGCCCTGGTCGTCCCAAATGAATCCCGATCCGCTGCCTTTAGGCACTTTCGATTCGTTGAAGTACCAGTCCCGGACGAGCCCGATGTTCGTGACGAAGACGACGGACTTATTCAGCCGCTTGACGATGTCGATTGTGTTCTTCTCGTCTTCGATCAGCTGAGCGCGCAAGGGCGCGGCGCAGAAAAAAGCCGCGAGCGAAACGGCGATGATCGCCGGACGGATATGATAATGCTTGAGGGCCATCGCATGCTCCTTTTAGATCTTCTTGTCCGAAGCGCCGGGTTTGGTCAAGGCCATTCCTTTTCGGCAGAAGGGGCAGGCGTCGGGTTCGAAGGCTTCGACCTTCAGGGACAGCAGGCTTCCCACCGGCCGGCCTTCGATCAGCGCTTCGCCGGCCGTCCTGTCGACAAGGACGTAGATCCCGGCGATCTCGACACCGCGCAGCTTCAGACTGTCGACGACCTCGTTGATCGAGCCTCCAGTCGTCAGGATGTCCTCGACGATGACGGCTTTGGAACCGTCGATGCCGGTGAAACCCGCCCGGAAGGACATCTTTTCGTCCACGCGTTGGGTGAAGGCGAATCTCTTGCCGAGCTTGAGCGCGACCAGGAAGCCGATGGCGATGGCCCCGTAGGCCGGGGAGACGACGTAATCGAAATCCTTTCCTGCGGCCCGGATCCTCTCGACGAGGAGGTCGACGAGCTTTTCGAGAGCGGCGGGCTTATCGATGAGGCGGATCTTCTCGAAATACCATTCCGAGTGCTTGCCGGACGTCAGCTTGAAATGCCCCTGGAGCAGGGCGTCGGAGTCTTTGAACAAGGCCAGGACTTTTTTGTCGGCGTTCAGGTTCATGGAGGACCTCCTTTTCGCTGTTATTATTTTATCCCTCTCTGACCTTGGCGATCTCGAACACGACGGGATTGGCTGCGTCCGTGCACGGGTGGGTCTTTTTGTCCTTGTCTTCGAGCCAGGGGAACTGGGCGTCATAGAGCATGGCGAAGACCGCCGGCATCATGCTGTACAGCGCGTGGATGCAGATCTTGCCCTGGACGCCCGTTTCGGTGAAAGTCACCACATCCCCGACCTTGTGGCCGAGACTGCACGTCCCTTTGACGCTGAGGACCTTGGCCTTGACGGCCGTCACCTTTTTCGCCATATCCGCCTCCTTGACCGTTGAGTTTTTGCCGACCGATAGGGTCGCGACCGCTCCCAGGGCCGCGCAGGGGAGAGTTTTGCAGAAATCTCTTCGGATCATATTTCCTTCTCAGGGATTTCTGGAAGACAAAACGAAAAATCCGAGCGCTGACCGCACTTGGCGCAAATGATCTCCGCCAGCGTAACCTTTTTCGTCCCGAGAAAGCCGATCCTCGGCGTGAACAGGAGGATTGTCAGGACGATGAGGGCGACGGCGGCAAGGGCCATGACGCTTGCGGCATCCTGAACGGCATTGAATCGCTCCGGCACGGTTAAGAGTCGGCGCTGCCCGGCCGCGACCGCCAACGGTCCCAGAAGCAGGGCCGAGAGAAAGAACGACAGCGGCGTGTGCAGGCCGAGCCAGGCGGGAACGGTTCTCAACATATAAAGCTTCGACATGGCCGCGAGAAAGAGCACCCCAAGCAGGCCGGTGAAGACCGCGGCCTGGAGGAGCTCGCCGGGAATGAAGAGATCGAAAAGTTTGATGGAGGCCGCGACGCAAGCCGCCAGGAAGATCGACTCGGCTCGCTCGCTCCGGGCAAACGCGCGGCTCATGAAAAAGAAGGCGGCGGGGAACATGATGAAGCCGGAGAGGCCGGGGATTTTGACCAAATGAACCAGATGTCCGGCCGTGGCTTCCCAGATCCCCCAGAGCAAGCCCCAAAAGAAAGCGGCGCGAAAAAGCGCCGTCGAAGCGCGGCTTCGCTCGTTCATGAGTTTCATTTTATCAGGAAGCGCGGAGGCGTCAAGAGAGGCAGGACATGAGGAAGGAATTCGTTAAGCCTGAGACAAAAGCGGTATAATGTCCCCAGCGGAACTTCTAGTGTAGTGTATCAGCAATGACTTTACAATGTTGTCATTCCGGACGGGCCTGCGTCATAGAAGTAGGGATTGGGGCTTGACTTGGGACGGAAAGCCTGATAGTGTAGACACATGTCTACACTATGGAGGTTCCATGAATACAATTCCCCAAATCCAAGCCCGTCGTCTGGCCATCCTTGACGAAA
>JAUYDS010000187.1 GCA_030691735.1 Candidatus Aminicenantota bacterium | reverse complement strand
GTCCCGCGGCGGCGCCGCCGGGGCCCATCATCCCGCCCCGCCCGCCGCCGAATCCACCGCCCAGCCCGAACACCGGGACTTGGCTGAAATAGACGCCCAGGGAGTCGTCGTAGCCGTAGACGATGGGGCTCGTCTTATCGGCGATGTCGGCCTTAAACACGCCGCCGCGCGCCCAGAGGTTCTGCGTCTGGCGGATGGAGATGCCGCCGGACAAACCGAACTGGATCGGCAGCGCCGAGCTGTTGCCGAGGGTGATGAACAGGCCGCCCTCTTTGACGAAATCGCGCAGATGGAGAACGCCGTCCAGCTCGATCCCGCCGCGCATGTCGTCGGTCGAGTCCTCGGAGCCGAGGTTGGGCGTGAGGGGCGTCTTTTTCCAGGGGATCGGCTGGACTCCACCGACGCCCGAGACGACGCTCAGGGCGTCCCCGCTTGACGGTCCGAACAGGATCACATCGTATTTGTCGCGAAGCTTGGCGTTGTCGCGGACGGCGTGGACCGAGACGTAATCATAGGGGATCTGGAGCTCGTCGAGGGCGATCCGCACCCAGCCCTCGGTCTGGGTGTTCTGCCAAGTGTGGATGAGGGCGATGCGGGGGACAGCCACTTCATGCGTGACCAGGGACGGGACAGCCGGAACGGCGTAAACCGAAAGGCCGTACTCCTTCCCGGCCCCGTCCAACACGCTCTCGAGGTTCGCCGCGTTGTCGCCCGGTTTGAGAATGAACGTCCCGGCGCCGAACGATCTCCCGTTCGACTCGAAGGACTTTTCCGCGGCCTGGATCTTGAGGTCCTTGTATTTGAAGCGGAAGGAGGCGATGGCGTTGTCGGCGTTGTGGTTGATGAGGTACGCCTGCGCCGCGCCCGTGCCGAGACGCGTCAGGCCGCCCGGAGATTTGACCTCGCCCTTGATCAAGGTCATGGGGGCCGTGAGCACGGAGACGTCGTCCACGCGGACGGTTTTCACGTTGAACAGAGGGCCGAGGGTCCAACCTACGTCGTCATAGGGCGAAGGGTCTTTGACGTTGAAATACTGCTTGTCGAGCACCATGTCCGCCATCCGGCAATAGGGCTGGTCCATGCGGACGACATAGCTGCCGGCGGGATATTCGACGGTCCCGACCTTGAAGGGCTTGTCGGCCCGGCTGATCTCGACGCCCTGGCCCTGGAGGAGGCGCAGGAGGCGCGCCTGCTGGCCCGGCCTCGGGTCATTTCCGGGGAAGACGTAGGCGGAGGGCCCTTCGTTCTTGGGTTTGGCCACCGACCGTTTGCCCTTGAGGTAGAAATTTTCCAGGTACTTCTCGCGGTTCGTCGCGATGTAGTTCAGGCCGATAAGGAGGGCACTCTGCTGCAGGTTGACGTTGTTCCGGATCGACCACAGGGTCGAGGCCACCGGGGGATTCGGACGATACCAGGCGCGGTCCGTGCTGTTGGTGATGATCCGGTTGCTGGCGTCGCCCGCGCCCTGGGTCTCGTAAAAGCGGCCGATGGCGTTGTGGCCGTTGGCCGCGTAGAAGGCATAGTTCGGGGCCCAGCCGTCATAGAAGGCATGCGTCCAGACGCCGGGAACGCCTTCCCGGGTCATCCCATCCACTTCGTGGTAAGCGAGCTGATGCCACTCGTCGATGACGATCGGGTCGAGCCAGGCGTTATATGGTCCCGATCCCGTCGAAATATAAAGGTGCGAAGCGGACTCATGGAGATCGTGCATGACCTGAGGATGAAACTCGAGCTCGACCTTCATGATGTGCTTGGTCAAGGCCAGAGCCTGCCCGATATTGTCCCGGTTGTTGTCGTGGGCGACGTATTTTCCCCACCAGAGCGGGCTTCGCGGAACGACGGCTTTGGAGTCCTTGCGGGGGGCCATGGCCACATCGACATATTTATCGCGACCGTCCACTTCCAGGATCGGCGTGATCATGACGATGGCATTGTCGCGAATGGCCTTGACGAACGGCGCATCATCGACGGCCAGGCGATAAGCGAGCTCCATCAGCATCTCGACCGATCCCGTCTCTCCCGAATGCATGCCGCCCGTAGCCCAATAGATGGGCTTGCCCTGCTTGATCAGGGCTTGAGCCTCGACGTCGGTGATCTTCCGCGGGTCGGCCAGTTTGGCCGTGATTTCTTTATAGCGGCCGAGGTTCTTGATCGTCGCTTCGTCTGAGATGACGGCCAGGATCCAGTCTCTCCCCTCCTCGGTCTTGCCGACGGTGAAGATCTTGACTCGCGGCGACGCCTTCTCCAGCGCCCTCAAATATTTATAGACATCGCTCGAATAGCTCAGGATGTTGGGTGCGCCGACGATGTGCCCGAGGACTTCGAGCGGCGAAGGGACGCCCGCTTTATAGGGAAGATAGTCCACGTATTTCGTGGAAAAATGAGGATCCGTCGTATATTCGCGGATCTTTTTGGTGTATTCCTCGTGGATCTTCTGGGGAAAAGCGGCGGAGCAGACCAAGAGCAAGGCCAGGCCGAGCGCCAGGGGTGCCTTGACGGCCTTCGTCCGCCGGACGAAAAGAACGACATGCTTGGGAAATGATCTCATGAACCTCCTCCTTCCAGGACGGGATGACGATGGATGAATGAATAAATATATTTTTTTTCGGTCCAGGTCAAGG